>NZ_JATABF010000046.1:0-45608 GCF_036533715.1 Vibrio sp. M260121
GCCAGAGTGATTATTGCCAACCGCATGAAAGCAGTGCTTACCTAAATCGATACCTAAAATGTGGATAGTAGACATATGGTTCACCTCGTTCTGATAGCCTACTCTAAGCGTAGGGCTTGAGAGTGAGGCGGACCATATAATTAGCCCCGGAAAAAACCGAGGCTTGGTAATCAAACTAGTACAAGATTAACGAGGGCAAATCTCTGACTCTGGGAAGAAAAACTCGATTTCACGAGCCGCTGATTCAGGACTGTCTGAACCATGAACAGAGTTATGACGCATGCTCAGTGCGTAATCAGCACGGATTGTACCGCATGCCGCTTCTTCTGGGTTTGTTTTGCCCATTAGCTCACGATAACGAGCGATTGCATCTTCACCTTCAAGAACCTGAACCATGATAGGGCCAGATGTCATGAACTCTTTCAGTGCAGGGAAAAAAGGTTTGCCTTCATGTTCTGCGTAAAAACCGCTCGCCTGTTCTTCTGTCAGATGAACCATTTTTGCAGCAACAATACGCAGACCCGCCTTTTCGATACGGTGGTAGATTTCACCAATCAGATTGCGTTCTACAGCGTCAGGCTTAACAATTGAAAACGTTCTTTCTAGAGCCATAAGGTTTCCTTTTTGTACTTGTAATAATAGTTTTATATGAGTGACTTGCGTCTCTCTAAGTTATACCAGTACAGACAGGGGGTCTGCACTGGTAAAAGTGTTATTTTGCGGCTTGTTCGTTCAGGAAACGAGCAAGTGTGCGTACACCCATGCCTGTCGCGCCAGCAGCCCATTTATCAGACGCTGACTTACGGTACGTGCCTGCGCAATCGAAGTGCAGCCAACCTTTCTTGTAATCTTCAACGAAGTAAGACAAGAATGCCGCAGCTGTACTTGCGCCAGGTGAGTAATCACCAGAGCTGATGTTAGATAGGTCAGCAAAGTTTGATGGCAGCATGCCACGGTGGAAATCAGCAAGAGGTAGTGGCCATAGACCTTCTTTCTCTTGGTTCGCCGCCGTTAGCGCTTGATGTGAAAGCTCATCATCAAAGCTCATTAGTGCATGGTAGTCGTTACCTAGTGCATTCTTCGCTGCGCCCGTTAAGGTTGCACAGTCAATGATAAGCTCAGGTTTTTGCTCACTTGCGTAAATAAGACCATCAGCAAGAACCAAACGACCTTCTGCGTCGGTGTTCATGATCTCAACGGTCTTACCGTTTTTGTAAGTGATGATGTCGCCAAGTTTAAGTGCACGACCAGAAACCATGTTCTCCGCACAACAAAGGATCAGCTTCACGCGCTTATTAAGACCGCGAAGGATAGCCAGACCAAGGCCGCCAGTAATCGTACCTGAACCGCCCATGTCCGCTTTCATTGCCGTCATGAAGTTTGATGGTTTAAGGCTGTAACCGCCTGAATCAAAGGTAATACCTTTACCAACAAGACACGCAAATACTGGCGCGTTTTCATCACCTGTTGGGTTGTAATCAAGTTGCAGCATCGCCGATGTGCGCTCAGAGCCACGACCTACTGCGTAAATACCTTCCCAACCTTCTGAAAGCAGATCTTTATCTTTAACGATACGAGCCGTTACTGTGCCTTGTGGTGCGATTGATTTGATGAATTCAGCCGCCATGGTTGCCAATTGACGTGGTGCCACTTCTTCGGCTGTTTTGTTGATGATATCGCGAGTAAAGTCCGTAGAGGTGATACGAGCATGAAGCTCTGTTTGGTCTTGCTCAGAAAGCGCAACCCACTCTAGCGTGCCGTGTTTTTTCGGGTTGCGGTAACCCTGGTGGAATGCCCAAACGCTCTCCAAATCCCAGTTATCACCAGCAAGTAAAATTGAACGGATTCCTTGACCATCGAGTTGACGCGCTGCACGTTGAATCGCACCAAGATCGTGACCTTCACCTAGGTGAATGGTTGTGCCATTCTCAGCGAAAGAAAGCAGTGCTTTGTCGCCCCAATGTGGTGCCGCTGGTTCTTGGCTAAGAAATACAGACATCTGTGTAGACATGGTTTCTCCTTGTCTTATAACGGCGTTGCCTACGCCTCTTCTTTTTTGATAACTAACGGATGTTAGCATTATGTAGGGTGAAAATGTCAACTTGATAAAAAAACGGACCTTAAGGTCCGCTTTTTTTAGTGAGAATTGTTAACTCTGCTGCGTTTTACCGCCGAATCGAGCATTAATCCGCTTCGTCCATCCAGCATAAGATAACCGCTTCTAGAATCTTTTCGTTACAATGGTTTGGCTCATCGTCAAACTCATCTAACTCCATGATCCATTGATGAAGATCGGTAAAACGTACTGTTTTAGGATCCAAGTCGGGAAACTTGTCACAAAGCTCAATCGCGATATCGCGAGAATCTGTCCATTTCATTGCTCGTCTTCCTTTTGCTTCACCCCTTATATTGGGGAGATAGTATTAGTGATCTTCCGACGCGTGGTTTAGCGTGTATTTTGGAATCTCAACAACCAAATCTTCATCCGCTACTTTCGCTTGGCAACCAAGACGAGACTCAGGCTCAAGACCCCATGCTTTATCTAACATGTCATCTTCTAGCTCTTCACTCTCTTCTAGCGAATCAAAACCTTCACGAATGATCACGTGGCAGGTAGTACATGCACATGACTTCTCACATGCGTGTTCAATACCAATGCCATTTTTTAGCGCTACGTCTAGAACGGTGTCACCAGTGTTTGCTTCCAACACTGCACCCTCTGGGCACAAATCTTCGTGTGGTAATACAATAATCTTAGGCATAACTACTTATCTCTTATATATCATTAACTGACTGACCTGACAGTGCAGCTCGAATCGATTTATCCATACGGCGCGACGCAAAATCTTGGCTTGCTTTGTCGGTGTCTTTGATGCCTCGCTCGATAGCGTCAGCATCTTCGCCATTGCGCAGTTCAATCAGCGCTTCAATCACTTTTAATAGTTCTTGTTTCTCTTGGTCTGATAGTAGCTCATCACCATCAGCTTGCAGTGCTGCAATCAAACCTTCAATGACACGATCCGCTTCTACGCGCTGCTCTGCCAATGCACGAGCCTGCATGTCTTCTTTCGCGTAAGTCATCGAGTCACGTAGCATATTTGCTACTTCATCATCGCTTAGACCATAAGAAGGTTTCACTTGGATTTCAGCCTGAACACCCGTGCTCTTTTCCATTGCTGTAACAGACAATAGACCGTCCGCATCCACTTGGTAAGTCACGCGAATATGCGCAGCACCTGCTGCCATTGGTGGAATGCCTTTCAATGAGAAACGAGCCAATGAGCGACAGTCGTCCACCATTTCACGCTCACCTTGTACGGTGTGTACGCTCATGGCTGTTTGGCCATCTTTGAACGTCGTAAATTCTTGTGCGCGAGCCACTGGGATCGTGGTGTTACGTGGAATGATTTTCTCAACCAAGCCGCCCATGGTTTCAATACCAAGGGACAAAGGAATTACGTCCAGAAGCAGCATTTCAGAGTCAGGCTTATTACCTGCCAAGATGTCTGCTTGGATACCCGCACCGATTGCAACTACTTCATCTGGGTTAATGCTTGTCAGTGGTGTACGGCCGAAGAATTCGCCAACCATTTCACGTACAAGCAATGTGCGTGTTGAACCGCCGACCATGACCGCTTCAAGTACATCTTCCGCATCCACATCAGCATCTTTCAGCGCACGACGGCAAGACATTAGGGTTTTCTTCACTAGCGGACGAATCAGATCTTCGAACTGTTCGCGAGTCACGGAGCCTTTCCAGCCAAATACATCCACATCAACACTGTCTTGCTCAGAGAAAGCAATCTTCGTCGCCGTTGCAATGTTCAATAATGCGCGGTTTTTCTCAGCAGAAAGCGGCGCTTCTAGTCCGGCTTGCTCCATTAGGTAATCTGCTAGTAGGTGGTCAAAATCATCACCGCCTAGTGCAGAGTCGCCACCGGTTGCTAATACTTCAAATACGCCTTTCGACAAACGTAGGATAGAGATATCGAATGTACCACCACCTAGATCGTAAACCGCAATCACGCCCTCTTGGCCAGAGTCTAGCCCGTAGGCGATCGCTGCAGCTGTCGGCTCGTTAAGCAGACGCAGCACATGAAGACCTGCCAATTTCGCTGCATCTTTTGTTCCAGCACGTTGAGCGTCATCAAAGTAAGCAGGAACAGTAATAACCACGCCAGCTAACTCACCACCTAGCGTATCTTCAGCACGTTTACCTAACGCTTTAAGAATGTCGGCAGACACTTCAATCGGGTTTTTGTCACCTTGAGCGGTTTGCAGAATTGGCAGACCGTTGTCGCTTTCTTTAAATTGGTAAGGCAAAGATGGGTAGCGAGCTTGAATGTCTTTCAATGAACGGCCGATCAGACGTTTTACCGAGATGATGGTGTTTGCTGGTTCTAGCTCTGCTTTTGCTTTGGCATCGTAACCGACTGACGCTGAATCTTGCGTGTAGTTCACTACTGACGGCAAAATGCTACGGCCTTGCTCGTCTTTCAGCGTGGTCGCGTCGCCACTGCGTACAGAAGCAACCAAAGAGTTGGTGGTACCTAAGTCGATACCCGCTGCTAACTTGTGCTCATGAGGTGCCGAGCTTTGGCCCGGTTCTGCGATTTGAAGTAGTGCCATGATGGGTCCTTGTCGCGCTAACTAGCCGAGGAGCTTGTCTTCAACCAGTTCAATTTCATTTTTTAGCTTGGCAATGAATTTGAGTTTACGAACTCGGTCAGCGGCTTCAGCCCAAAGACCTTGGTCAAGTTCTTGCTCTACACTCGCCAAATGCTGTTTGTACATTTTGCTGACCTTAGAATCGAAGTCAAAAAGCGCTGATTCAGGATCAGAGCTGTCAGCAATGTCTTCCAGTTCTTCACGCAGTTCCATTTGCTCCATTAGGAACATCGGGTCTTGCATGGTTTGTTGCTCACCACGAATTTCTGTGCCGTTTTCTGCCAGAATGTATTCAGCGCGAGAGATAGGATGCTTAAGTACTTGATACGCATCGTTGATTTGCGCTGCTTTTTGGACAGCCATCAAGCGGTCGCGCTCAGAGGCGGTCGCAAAATTGTCTGGGTGGAAGCGTTTTTGTAGTTCTCGGAACTGAGAAGAAAGAAGGCTACCATCCAGCTGAAACTGACTTGGTAGCCCAAATAATTCAAAGTGATTCATTAAGATCGGGTCCTAGTAAAGCCTTCTGGACTCGTTTGCCCAGAAGGACAGTCAATTAGACGTTGAAGCTTTCACCACAACCACATTCACTTTTTGCGTTAGGGTTGTTGAATTCAAAACCTTCATTCAACCCTTCCTTAACGTAATCCAACTCAGTACCGTCTAGGTATACCAAGCTTTTCTTATCGATGATGATTTTCACTTCAGACAGTTCAAAGACTTCGTCTTCTTCGTTTAGATCATCCACAAACTCAAGAACGTAAGCCATGCCGGAACAGCCTGTCGTCTTCACTCCAAGACGCAAACCGATACCTTTGCCTCGGTTATCTAGGAATGCTTTTACGCGACTCGCCGCTGATTCTGTCATTGTGATGGCCATACTGCACCTTAGTCTGTCTAAATTACGTTTTGGAATGGGAGCGTTTAAGGGCTCCCATTATATACGGAATAATTATTCCTGGTGTTTTTTCTTGTAGTCAGCAACCGCTGCTTTGATTGCGTCTTCCGCTAGGATTGAGCAGTGTACTTTCACTGGTGGAAGCTCTAGCTCTTCTGCAATCTCAGAGTTTTTGATAGATGCCGCTTCGTCAATAGACTTGCCTTTTACCCACTCAGTTACGAGTGAGCTTGAAGCGATTGCACTACCACAACCGTATGTTTTGAATTTCGCGTCTTCAATGATGCCTTCTGGCGTCACTTTGATTTGAAGCTTCATTACGTCACCACAAGCTGGCGCGCCAACCATGCCGCTGCCTACTGATGGGTCTTCTTTATCGAACGAACCAACGTTACGTGGGTTCTCGTAGTGATCAATTACTTTTTCGCTGTATGCCATGATAAATTACCTCGAATCCTCTATTTAGTCCGTGAGATTAATGGTGAGCCCATTCAACAGTGCTCAGATCAACCCCTTCCTTGTACATATCCCATAGAGGAGACATGTCGCGTAGCTTAGTCACTGCAACGCGGATTTGTTCAATTGCGTAATCAATTTCTGCTTCAGTCGTGAAACGACCAAATGAGAAACGTACTGAGCTGTGTGCTAATTCGTCGTCTAGGCCAAGTGCACGAAGAACGTAAGATGGCTCTAGGCTCGCTGATGTACAAGCACTACCAGAAGATACTGCTAGGTCTTTTAGTGACATCAGTAGAGATTCGCCTTCTACGAATGCAAAGCTCACGTTTAGGTTGTGAGGAACACGCTGTTCTAGGTCACCGTTTACCGTTACTGCTTCAAGATCTTTAACGCCATCTAGAAGACGGTTACGAAGTGCTAGTGCGTGATCGTAATCTTTTTGCATGTCTTCTTTTGCTACACGGAACGCTTCACCCATGCCCACGATTTGGTGAGTTGGAAGTGTACCAGAGCGGAAGCCACGCTCATGACCGCCACCGTGCATTTGTGCTTCAAGACGGATACGAGGTTTACGACGAACGTAAAGTGCGCCGATACCTTTAGGGCCGTAAGCTTTGTGCGCAGACAGTGAAATAAGGTCAACTTTCATTTCTTGAACGTCGATTGGCAGTTTACCTGCAGACTGTGCAGCATCCACATGGAACACAATCTTACGTTCGCGACATAGTTCGCCGATTGCGGTGATGTCTTGGATCACACCAATCTCGTTGTTAACGTGCATGATTGAAACTAGAACAGTGTCTTCACGCATTGCTGCTTGAAGTTTGTTTAGGTCAATCAGACCGTTTGATTCTGGCTCTAGGTAAGTCACTTCAAAGCCTTCGCGCTCTAGTTGACGACATGGGTCAAGAACGGCTTTGTGCTCTGTTTTACAAGTGATTACGTGTTTACCCTTCTTAGAGTAAAAATGAGCAGCACCTTTAATTGCAAGGTTGTCAGACTCAGTCGCACCTGATGTAAATACGATTTCGCGTGGATCTGCATTTAGAAGGTCAGCAATTTGCTCACGAGCAGTATCTACAGCTTCTTCTGCCTGCCAGCCGTAACGGTGCGAACGCGAAGCTGGGTTGCCAAATGTGCCATCCATTGTCATGTACTGAACCATTTTTTCAGCAACACGTGGATCTACTGGACATGTAGCGGAATAATCAAGATAAATCGGCAGTTTCATTCTCTACTCCAATGTAAAATGCAGACCGCTAAGAGCGGACGTTTACACCGATGGGCGCGGCGGTTGTATTTTTGTTTGATAACCCATGAGTTACCGCCAGATCAATGTCCTGACGATCAGAAATTTGTAAGACTTCGTTGTCTGTCATTAGCTCACCGAGCGTAATATTATTCAAGAAGTCACTAATGCGAGAGCTTAGGTCACGCCATAGGGTGTGAGTTAGGCAACGTGTACCGCCTTGGCAATCTCCTTTACCTTGGCATTTAGTTGCATCAACTGACTCATCAACCGCTGCGATTACTGTGCCGATCGCAATACTATGCGCCTCTGCTCCTAGGCGGTAACCACCACCTGGACCACGAACGCTGGCTACAAGACCTGCTTTACGCAGTTTTGAAAAGAGCTGCTCTAAGTAAGAGAGCGAGATACCCTGACGCTCTGAAATATCAGCTAGAGGGACTGGGTTTTGTTGCGAGTGCAGTGCCACGTCCAGCATGGCTGTCACCGCATATCTTCCTTTAGATGTAAGTTTCATTCCACACCGTATCCACATGGTTTGTAATGATTAGGATTTTTCCATACCCGACTAAAACGGTCAAGTATTTATTTGACTATTTTAGTCAGGTATTCATCCTTACACCTAAAATGGTTATTATTTGTTCAGAGTTTCTTTTCGATCGCTGTCAAAACACCACGCAGAATATTCAATTCTTGCGCCTCTGGTCGTGCACGTGAGTACAAACGACGTAGTTTGTTCATCACCTGACCTGGCTGCTCTTTGTTGATAAATTGGGTATCAATCATCACCTTTTCAAGGTGCTCAAAGAACATTTCTAGCTCTTTATGGCGTGGGTACTCTTCAGATTCACTTGGCGCGTATTGGCTTTGCTCTAGGTTAAGGTGTGCAACACGAACTTCATAGCTCAGCGTTTGTACCGCCATCGCTAAGTTGAGTGAACTGTATTCAGGATTAGCTGGAATGCAAACGTGGTAATGACACTTCTGCAGTTCGTCATTAGTCAGGCCTGTTCTCTCACGGCCGAAGACTAGTGCAACAGGGTGTTTTTGGCCTTCAACAGCAAATTTCTCACCACATTCGCGTGGCTCAAGCATTGGCCATTCAAGTGTGCGTGAACGAGCACTAGAACCGACGACAAGACCACAGTCTTCAATGGCTTCCTCTAGCGTACTTACGACTGTTGCGTTTTGAGCAATATCACCAGCACCAGCGGCAAGAGCAAGAGTTTGGTCATCCACTTCACATTGCGGATCCACCAATACAAGTTGGCTTAAACCCATGACTTTCATTGCTCGTGCAGCCGAGCCAATGTTGCCTGAATGAGAAGTCCCGACGAGTACGATTTTTACTTGATCCAACATCTGTGTTTGCTACCTGAATTAAAACCGAGGGATATTATCATAATTTTCTAATACACCCTAGAGCGAAGCAGGTTTCTATTCGCATTCTCATCAATTGTTTTCCTCTCTATAGAGAGAGCTATCACACCCCCCTTTCTCTAACGAGCAAAAAATAACCACTTCCCTTTTGCTTTGACTCTGGTATACTCGCCGCCGCTTTAAATTGTTCTTTAACATCCGTTGGGAAATTCGTATGCATCCAATGCTAAACATTGCTATTCGCGCTGCGCGAAAGGCAGGCAATCACATTGCTAAATCATTAGAAAACACAGATAAAATTGAATCTACGCTAAAAGGCACTAATGACTTTGTTACTAATGTAGACAAAGAAGCAGAAGCTATCATCATCGATACTATCAAGCACTCTTACCCAGAGCACTGCATCGTTGCTGAAGAAGCTGGTCTTATCGAAGGTAAAGATAAAGACGTACAATGGATCATCGACCCAATGGATGGCACTAATAACTTTGTAAAAGGTTACCCTACTTTCGCAGTATCTATCGCGGTTCGCTTCAAAGGTAAAACTGAAGTGGCTTGTGTATACGATCCAATGCAAAACGAGCTATTCACTGCACAACGTGGTGCTGGCGCTCAGCTAAACAACGCTCGTATCCGTGTTACTCAACTTAAAGACCTACACGGTACGGTTCTAGCGACTGGTTTCCCATTCAAACAGAAGCAACACTCTGAGTCTTACATTAAGATCGTAGGTTCTCTATTCACTGAGTGTGCTGACTTCCGTCGTAGCGGTTGTTCTGCTCTTGACCTATGTTACGTGGCTGCTGGCCGTGTAGATGGTTACTTTGAGCTAGGCCTAAAACCTTGGCAAATGGCTGCTGGTGAGCTTATCGCTCGTGAAGCTGGCGCAATCCTAACTGACTTCGCTGGCGGTACTGAGTACATGAAGTCTGGTAACATTGTTGCTTCTAGCGCTCGTGGCGTGAAATCTATCCTTAAGCACGTTCGCGAAAACGGCAACAGCGCGATCCTTAAGTAAGATTCTCAAGTCATACTAAGCCCGTCACGCTGATGACTTTTGAATAGCCCCGCTCATTGAGCGGGGCTTTTTTATATCGAACAATCTGCCTGTTTATAGAAACGGTCGTAGTCAGGTAAGTGGTCTATTTTTACGTGCTTAACCTTCCATACTTGTTCTTTCATTAGAAACTGCAACGAAACCGTGACTGGCTGGTATACATCACCAAAGCCGTTTACGGAAAGACACCCAACGCCTCCATCCTGACTGTATGCTTCAAAGTAAGACAGCTCCGTAACCAAACTTGATGGGATGGCTGATAAAAATGGGAATTGATGACCAAATTTTATTGGATGAGACTGAATTTCTCGTTTTTCTTTGGCAGAAAGACTAGCTCTGCAACCACCTTCAACACCTCGGCATATTGCATCTGATACAAGTCGTTTCTAATCGTTAGGTAGGTATCATAAAGCTGCCCGGAAACAGCAGGTGCATTCATGGTAACCAAGCAGAAAGAAAACAATCCGGACTTAACCATCATTTTTACATCGAGCTTTTGGAAGCCCAACTCTCCTATTGGCCTTGAAATAAAGCAACATAGCGATTCCTATTTCATCGTTCAAAATGGGTCACCAGAGCCTCGAAACAGTTCAAAGAAAATTGAAAGGCAGAATTTTGGATACAAAAAAACCGCTGACTGCTCAGCGGTTTTTGTTTGCGGTTCTAAATCTGCCTTATGGCATCTCGTCGAACTCTGCACCTTCTTTTTCTACTTGAGGTGGCATCAAGTGCTCTTTCTGGATACCCAGTTTCAGCGCTAGTGCTGATGCTACGTAGATAGAAGAGTAAGTACCTACCGTGATACCAAGTAGAAGTGCGGTTGCGAAGCCGTGAATCATCGCACCACCTTGCATGAACAGGGCAATTACTACGAACAAGGTTGTACCCGACGTAATCAATGTACGGCTCAATGTTTGAGTGATTGACGCATCCATGATGTCTGAAGGTTCGCCCTTACGCATCTTACGGAAGTTTTCACGAATCCGGTCGAATACAACGATGGTATCGTTGAGCGAGTAACCGACTACCGTTAGTAGCGCCGCTACGATGGTAAGGTCAACTTCGATTTGTAGGAACGAGAACACACCCAGCGTGATGATGATATCGTGTGCCAGTGCCATTACCGCACCAGCCGCTAGACGCCATTCAAATCGCATCGATACGTAGATCAGGATACAGATCAGCGACACAAGGATCGCTAGACCACCCGCTTCTGTCAGCTCATCGCCAACATTTGGACCTACAAACTCGATACGACGCATTTCTACGCTTTCACCCGTACCTTCTTTGATAGCACCAATGATTTGGTTACCTAGTGTTTCACCAGACATATCGTCACGAGGGCGAAGACGAACCATTACATCGCGAGCACTACCAAAGTTTTGTACTGTCGCATCACCGAAGCCTTTTGAATCTAGCGCTGCACGAATCTCTTCAAGGTTTGCTGGTTGTTGAAAACCTACCTCGATGAGCGTACCACCAGTAAAGTCTAGACCCCAGTTCAACCATTTGGTTGATAGCGTGAAGATAGAAGCAGCGATCATAAAGATAGAGAATACGAACGCGACTTTCGACCAACGCATAAAGCCGATCGTGTTTTCTGCTTTTAGAATTTGAAACATATTAATTCCCAGCCTTAGATCGACAATTTATCAACGCGTTTGCCACCGTAAATCAGGTTCACGATACAACGTGTACCTACAATAGCGGTGAACATTGAAGTTAAGATACCGATAGATAGTGTTACTGCGAAGCCTTTCACCGCACCTGTACCCACTGCAAATAGAATGATCGCAGTGATAAGCGTTGTGATGTTCGCATCGGCAATAGTACTGAATGCGTTTGCGTAACCTTGGTGAATCGCTTGCTGAGGACTGCGTCCATCTCGAAGCTCTTCACGGATACGCTCAAATATCAATACGTTCGCATCGACCGCCATACCGACGGTTAATACGATACCGGCAATACCTGGCAGCGTCATGGTGGCACCCGGAATCATCGACATAACACCAATGATAAGAACCAAGTTTGCCATCAACGCAATGTTAGCAATCAGACCGAAGCCACGGTAGTAAAGCAGCGTAAACAGCATTACCGCAACCATACCCCAGATACATGCTTGGATACCCATATCGATGTTTTGCTGACCCATTGATGGACCAATAGTACGTTCTTCAACGATAGAGATCGGTGCGATTAGAGCACCAGCACGTAGTAGAAGTGCTAAGTTGTGTGCTTCTGCTGCAGAGTCGATACCAGTGATACGGAAGTTACGACCAAGAGCCGATTGAATCGTTGCTTGGTTGATGACTTCTTCGTGCTTATCAAGGATAACTTTGCCTTCTGGCGTACGACGACCACTGTCTTTGTATTCTGCAAACACGGTAGCCATTAGCTTACCGATGTTCTTCTTAGAGAACGCAGACATCTTGTTACCACCTTCGCTGTCTAGCGAGATGTTAACTTGTGGGCGACCGTATTCATCAACACTTGAACTTGCATCCGTAATGCTTTGACCACCAAGAATAACGCGCTTCTTAAGCACAACTGGGCGACCATCACGGTCCATCTTGATTTCGCTACCTGCTGGCGCACGGCCATTTGCCGCCGCTGATAGGTCAGCTTTATCATCAACTTCGCGGAACTCTAGTGTTGCCGTAGCACCTAGAATTTCCTTCGCACGAGCGGTGTCTTGAACACCAGGCAGCTCAACTACGATGCGGCTAGCACCTTGACGTTGAACCAGTGGCTCAGCAACACCCAGTTCGTTAACACGGTTACGAAGAATCGTGATGTTTTGTTCAACTGCGTAGTTACGTATCTCTTGTAAACGTTGCTCGGTAAAGGTGGCAATCAACGCGTAACGACCATTAGAATCAGAGTCGACAAAGTTCATGTCTGGGTGATTCTTTTCTAGCGTTGCTTTCGCTTCCGCTAGCTGCTCCTCATTACGTAGCAATACTTCCACACCTTCTGTACCAGAAGGACGGATTGCACGGTAACGAATCTTAGCTTCACGAAGTTCGCTACGGAAAGCTTCTTCTTGCTGACCAACCAGCTTCTCCATCGCCGCGTCCATGTCAACTTCCATTAGGAAGTGAACACCACCACGTAGGTCAAGACCCAGCTTAAGTGGCGACGCACCGATTGCTTCTAGCCAATCTGGCGTAGATGGAGCAAGGTTTAGTGCAACAATTTTATCTTTGCCAAGCGCTTCGCTGATGATATCGCGGGCACTGATTTGAGTGTCAGTGTCATTGAAACGAACAAGGATTGATCCATTCTCGAGAGCAATGGATTTATGAGAGAGATGCTCTTTATCAAGAGCTTTGGTGACAGCATCCAGCGTTGACATATCTACAGAGGCGCCACGCGCCCCTGTAACTTGAATAGCCGGATCTTCACCGTAGATATTTGGAAGTGCGTATAACGCAGCGGTGATGATGGCAAAAAATACCATCAAGTACTTCCATAATGGATAACGGTTTAGCACAGCGAGGATCCTTTAGCTGTTTTATAGAGACTTCAGCGTACCTTTTGGTAGCACTGCAGTTACGAAGTCTTTCTTGATTACAACTTCATTGTTTGCGTTTAGCTCAATTGAAATGAAATCGTTGTCTTCAGCAATCTTAGTGATTTTACCCACTAGGCCGCCGCTTGTTAGAACTTCATCGCCTTTGCCCATAGAAGACATTAGGTTCTTGTGTTCTTTAACACGCTTAGATTGTGGACGGTAGATCATGAAGTAGAAGATCACCGCGAACATGCCTAGCATGATTAGCATTTCAAAACCGCCGCCTGCTGGTGCGCCTTCTGCTGCTGCGTGAGCTTGAGAAATAAACATTAAAACATCCTCATTATATTTTATTGATAATCCAACAAGTTGGGCTTTCGTAATTTAGATTCAAGTTTGAGATTAAGTAATAGAGATCACCTTCTCAAAAATAACGTACGTTAGCCTACTTTATTAGCAAAAGCCTCTGGCAACATGCCAAAGGCTTTAATTCTTTTAATCTGTTAATTACTGCTCTTTTACTAGTGGTGGTACTTCACGACCACGACGCTCATAGAACTCAGTAACGAACTCATCGAAACGATCTTCATCAATCGCCTTACGAATGCTTTCCATCAGACGCTGGTAGTAGCGTAGGTTATGGATAGTGTTCAGACGAGCACCTAGGATTTCGTTACAACGCTCTAGGTGGTGAAGGTACGATTTGCTGTAGTGCTGACAAGTGTAACAGTCACAGTGCGGATCTAGCGGAGTTGTATCCGTTTTATGTTTCGCATTACGGATCTTGATCACACCACCAGTCACAAATAGGTGACCATTACGCGCGTTACGCGTTGGCATTACACAGTCAAACATGTCGATACCACGACGAACACCTTCAACCAAATCTTCCGGTTTGCCTACGCCCATTAGGTAACGAGGCTTGTCTTCTGGAAGCTGTGGACACGTGTGCTCAAGGATACGGTGCATGTCTTCTTTCGGTTCGCCTACTGCAAGACCACCAACCGCGTAACCATCAAAACCGATTTCCGTCAGGCCTTTGATAGACACATCACGCAGATCTTCGTAAACACCACCTTGAACGATACCAAATAGGTTGTTCGGGTTTTCTAGCTTATCGAAGTGGTCACGTGAGCGCTGTGCCCAACGTAGTGACATTTCCATCGATTTTTTCGCTTCGTTGTGTGTCGCTGGGTATGGCGTACACTCGTCGAAGATCATTACGATGTCAGAACCTAGGTCTTTTTGGATTTCCATCGACTTTTCAGCGTCCATGAAAATCTTGTCGCCGTTTACAGGGCTACGGAAGTGAACACCTTTCTCAGTGATCTTACGCATTTTACCTAGGCTGAATACTTGGAAGCCGCCTGAATCAGTAAGAATAGGACCGTGCCAGTTCATGAAATCGTGCAGGTCACCGTGCATTTTCATCACTTCTTGACCAGGACGTAACCATAGGTGGAAAGTGTTGCCTAGCAGGATTTCTGCACCCGTGCCTTTTACTTCTTCCGGAGTCATGCCTTTAACCGTACCGTAAGTACCTACTGGCATGAATGCTGGAGTTTGAACAGTGCCACGTTCGAAGGTCAATTGACCACGACGCGCATTGCCGTTTTTCTTTTTAAGATCGAATGATAATTTCACGATGCCTCCGAGTGTCAGAGAAACAGTCTGACTATGTATCTTGGGGTTTCCCCCACTTTAAGGAGCGGTCGCCTTCCGTGCGAGAGACAAAGCAGAGGTTCTGCTCTGTTTCCTAGCCTACTGCTAGCACTCGTAAATCGTTAGCTTTCTAACCCCTCCTAACCGACCCCGTCACAAGGAAGAGGGCTAGAGAGGGCTTAAAACATTATGCTGTCTTCTTTTTAATAAACATTGAGTCACCGTACGAGAAGAAACGGTATTTGTTTTCCACCGCGTGCTTGTAAGCATTCATGGTGTTCTCGTAACCAGCAAACGCGCTCACCAACATAATTAACGTTGATTCTGGTAAGTGGAAGTTGGTGATCAAGCAATCCACCAGCTGGTACTCGTAACCAGGGTAGATAAAGATTTCCGTATCACCAAAGAATGGAACCAATTCTGTCCCTTTCTTCAACGCGTCTTGCGCTGCACTTTCTAGTGAACGCACTGACGTAGTACCCACAGCGACGATACGGCCGCCGCGCGCTTTGGTTGCGTTAATCGCATCCACTACGTCTTGCGGAACTTCTACGTATTCTGCGTGCATATGGTGATCGTTGATGTCATCCACTTTAACTGGCTGGAACGTACCTGCACCTACGTGCAGAGTAACGTACGCAAACTCAGCGCCTTTCGCTTTGATTTTCTCAAGCAGAACATCATCAAAGTGAAGACCCGCCGTCGGTGCTGCAACCGCACCTGGCTTTTGGTTATAAACCGTTTGGTAACGCTCTTTATCCGCGTCTTCATCTGGGCGGTCGATGTATGGAGGAAGTGGCATGTGACCGATTTCTTCCAGAATCTCGAGTACCGTCTTATCAGAGTTAAATTTCAGTTCAAACAGTGCATCATGACGAGCGACCATTTGCGCTGAGTATTCATCGTTTTCACCAACCAAGATCGTTGTGCCTGGTTTTGGCGATTTAGAGCAACGAACGTGTGCCAGGATGCTTTTCTCATCGAGCATACGCTCCACCAGCACTTCTAGCTTGCCGCCTGACTCTTTGCGACCAAACAAACGCGCAGGAATAACGCGAGTATTGTTGAAAACCACTAGGTCACCGGCTTGAACTTGCTCCAGCACATCGGTAAACGTGCCATCAATAAGTTCACCAGTATTGCCGTCCATTTGCAGCAGTCGGCTAGCGGTACGCTCTGGTTGAGGGTAGCGAGCGATGAGTTCATCTGGAAGGTCGAAATGGAAATCTGATACTTGCATGTTACTTGTCTTATCTATTGGTCAAATCACGTCAAAGACGACGATAAAATTGCGACGAGTTTTTCGCAGCAGACTAGTATATGTTTACATGCTGCAATAGCAAGCAAATCCCCTTAGATTGACTGTAAAAGCTTTCACTAAGAGTGTAATAAAACGTGAAAGGTGCAGGATAAGCACACATAAAAAAAGCAGCGAAGTGCGCTGCTTTTTAAAATGTCTAATTACGTTTATCAGTTACTGAAAGTTTAACTTTTGCGTCGGCGCATCCACGCTAGTGGAGCCAGCAAACTAAATAGCCAAGCGCCTAAGCTACCACCGTCGTCTTCAGAGCCTCTGAAATCACAGTTATTGGTCGCAATGCCATCATGGCACTCTTCTTCCCCACCACCATTTCCACTATTCGCTTCTTTGATGAAGTTCGGCTCAATGATGTAACTGCTCGGTGGACCATCGGCGGTGATGTAGGACTGTACCCAATCGTAATATTGCCCCACTTTAGTGTAGAAGCTTGGGATCGTTAAAGAGCCACACGTTGGTAGAATAAGAGGCGCGCCACTTACGATACCGATCTGCTTACCCGTTGCGACATCAATGAGGGGGCCACCACTGTCACCTTTACACGCAGAGTTACCATATTGAGTATGACTATCCGGCTCCAATACGCGGTTCTTCGTTGGAAGCGTGCAAATTTTGGTTTGGTTTTCTCTTGAATCAATGATGCCCGGAAAACTGCTGCCAATTTCTAAACGCTCATAACATTTGTCGATCGGCAAAAATGTGCTGATGGTAGTTTTGAGCGTATTGGAAGGTTCAGAAGCATCGGGCTGAGTGGTCCCCCACCCAAATACTTGCACGTTTTCGACACGTTGATTAGTCAGATAATTATCGTTCCAATCCGCCGCCAAACGCGCTTCGATATTTTCCATATCAGCTTTATTTGCTAAGTCAGCAACGCGCGCGTTCGCCACTGGGCGCGTGAGGTACAACAACGCGATGTCTGAATCTAAACCAGTTTGGATAGGTTTCACGTTGCCGTTGCTATCGATCTCAGCTTTTGAAATTCGCGTATAGTCAGGGTGAACCACAACGTGAGAGACAGGATAAAAGTTATCAAGCCCTGCTGAATTGAGTTCATACACATTGGCATTCACCGACAGCTCTCCCGGCGGAGTAACATAATAGCTCGCTTCGTTGGTTCCCTGCCCCATCACCACACAGTGTGCCGCAGTTAATACCCACTGTTCCGTCAGCATGGTACCGCCACACAGCGGAAACTCTGCCATGTTACTTGCGCGTAAAGTCACACGATCAACCGGGTCGGTTTGCTCATCTCCTAACACAATCGCTTGAGCGGATTGCACACTGAATGCCGCCACTGCCAAAGCAATGAGCTTGTTGCATGTCGTTCGTTTCATTTAGGTTGTAATCTTCAATCTGGTAAGCCTGAGCGTATCTTCTTCCACAGGCTTATCTTGGAAAATCAAGCAAGTAAAAATGTGCGATTCAACTCATTAGATTACATTCTGACCACATACCTTATCAGTGAAAAATGCAAACTGACTCGCATTGAGTTTTTCAACGGCAAATAGCAATAATTAACAAACCAATCAGTAGCAATTTCTATGAACTATAGTGAAGGTGAGCATTTGCTCTTTAGACATTTATTGAGGTAAGTATGAAGATGTTAACTCTAGCGCTGAGTGCTGCCGTACTCGCGTTTTCATCTGGAGCAATCGCAAGTTCCAGCAATGATCGACTCAAAGTGTTGCAAGATGCCTGTTACCTAAAACAGGTCCCTCGCTTATGTGCCGTCAACCTGCCAGATAAAAGCTACATCGGTCGCTGTGTCGATGCGAAAGCTTATGGTCTTATCTGTGTGCATTTTAAGCAACGTTAAGAGTAACCAAAGCTAAGGTTTAAACGCCTTAGCTTTGGTTATTTATGATAGCGCTTACATCCTAGACTCACCCCGAATGAGTAGCTGGAATTATAGAAAACACCAGTCCATTTTCACCTCTGATTGATCTCCATCTAATCGTTTTATTTTATTAGTGAAAAACGAGTTAGCTCCCAGATATGCAGCAAAATATTCTCTATATTTAAGAGAAGGACAATGCCGCTGGAGGTCTCTATGATCAAGGTTGAAGACATGATGACTCGCAACCCTCATACCTTGCTGCGTGAGCACACATTACGTGACGCAAAAAGCATGATGGAAGCGCTTGATATTCGACATATTCCGGTTGTTGATGCCAATAAACACTTAAAAGGCTTGGTGACTCAACGCGATATTCTTGCTGCACAAGAATCCTGCTTGCACCCAGATGAGGCTGAACAATCTTTTACCCTCGATACTCCGCTTTACCAAATGATGCACACCAACATCATGACTGCCGAACCAAGAGCAGGTTTAAAGGAAAGCGCAATCTATATGCAAAAGCACAAAGTCGGCTGTTTACCAGTGGTCAATAAAGGTCACTTGGTCGGCATCATCACCGATACCGATTTTGTAACTATTGCAATTAACTTGCTGGAATTACAAGAAGAGACCGAGCCGGAAGAGATCGAAGCGGATTAATTCGCTACTAAGTTTCATTCTCTCAAATCGCAGGCAAAAAAAGAGCGGCTCAATTGCCGCTCAAAGATGTCATTACTAACGTAGTAATTGTGGACTCAATACTGATTAGAATTGGTCTTCTTCAGTAGAACCTGTCAGTGCTGTCACTGACGAGTTACCGCCTTGAATTGTGTTGGTCATTCTATCGAAGTAACCCGTACCAACCTCTTGTTGGTGCGCTACGAACGTATAACCTTTTTCTGCCGCTTCAAACTCAGGACGTTGAACCTTCTCAACGTAATGACGCATGCCTTCGCCTTGAGCGTAAGCGTGTGCCAGTTCGAACATGTTGAACCACATGTTGTGGATACCTGCTAGCGTGATGAACTGGTACTTGTAGCCCATGTTAGCCAGCTCTTGTTGGAACTTAGCAATAGTTTCAGCATCTAGGTTCTTCTCCCAGTTGAATGAAGGCGAGCAATTGTATGCCAACAGTTGGTCTGGGTACTCTGCATGAATTGCTTCTGCAAACTTGCGTGCTTCTTCCAGACAAGGCGTTGCTGTCTCACACCAGATTAGATCCGCATATGGCGCGTAAGCTAGGCCACGAGAGATAGCTTGGTCGATACCTGCACGTACACGGTAGAAACCTTCTTGAGTACGCTCACCTTCGATGAAGTCTTTATCATATGGGTCACAGTCAGATGTTAGTAGATCTGCTGCGTTTGCATCGGTACGTGCGATTACTAGTGTTGTCGTGCCAGCAACGTCTGCTGCTAGGCGAGCTGCTACCAGTTTTTGCACCGCTTCTTGGGTTGGAACCAGTACTTTACCGCCCATGTGACCACACTTCTTCACGGATGCCAGTTGGTCTTCAAAGTGAACACCTGCCGCACCAGCGTCGATCATCGATTTCATTAGCTCGTAAGCGTTCAATACACCACCAAAGCCTGCTTCCGCATCCGCTACAATTGGTAGGAAGTAATCAATACCGCCTTCGTCTTCTGGTGACTTACCTGCAGACCACTGAATTTGGTCTGCGCGACGGAATGAGTTGTTGATGCGTTTTACTACCGACGGTACCGAATCTACTGGGTACAGAGATTGGTCTGGGTACATCGTCGAAGCGGTGTTGTTGTCCGCCGCTACCTGCCAACCTGATAGGTAAATCGCTTCAATACCTGCTTTCGCTTGCTGTACGGCTTGACCACCCGTTAGTGCACCAAGACAGTTTACGTAGCCTTTCTTTGAACTACCGTTGACCAGTGACCAAAGTTTGTCAGCACCACGTTGTGCGATTGTGTTCGCAGGCACCATAGAACCACGCAGTTCTACCACTTCTTCTGCTGTGTAAGTACGCTTTACGTTTTTCCAGCGTGGGTTGGTTGCCCAATCTTTTTCCAGAGCTTCAATTTGTTGGCGGCGAGTTAAGTTAGTCATTGGTCTATCCCTCTTATAATGTGCACTTGTGCATGTGCGTTGAGTTTTCCGTTCTCAGGCAGTACATCCTTATCTGCCTCGAATCTTTCACGTAGTCGTTAAACAAACACGTATTAGTTAAATAAATGGAGTGTTCTAAATCTTTGGGTTAATCCAAGTAGTCGTAACCTGGAATGGTTAAAAAGTTGGTCAGTTCATCACTGGTGGTAAGTCTCGCCATCAAGTCTGCCGCTTCTTCAAATCGACCTGCTTGGTAACGCTGCTCGCCAATTTCTTGCTTCACGACTTCAATCTCTTCTTTCAGGTAGAGTTCGAACAGCTCTTTAGTGACCTTCAATCCGTTATCGAGCGACTTGCCGTGTTGAATCCATTGCCAGATAGAGGCGCGTGAGATTTCTGCCGTTGCTGCGTCTTCCATCAGTCCGTAAATCGGCACACAACCGTTGCCAGAGATCCAAGCTTCGATGTATTGCAGCGCAACGCGGATGTTATGGCGCATGCCCTCTTCTGAACGTTCACCTTCGCACGGTTCAAGCAGCTCTGCGGCGGTGATTGGTGCGTCTTCTGAGCGGCTCACATCCAATTGGTTATTGCGCTGCCCCAGTGTGGCACTGAACACTTCCATAGCAGTGTCTGCCAACCCCGGGTGAGCAACCCAAGTGCCGTCATGGCCGTTGTTAGCTTCTAGCGATTTATCGTTGTGGATCTTATCCAGCACTTTTTGGTTTTCTTGTGGGTCTTTAGCCGGAATAAAGGCTGCCATGCCGCCCATCGCAAATGCGCCACGTTTATGACAAGTTCGCACCAACAATCTTGAGTAAGCGTTGAGGAATGGCTTATCCATGGTCACCACTTGGCGATCCGGAAGTACGCGATCTGGGTGGTTTTTCAGTGTTTTGATGTAGCTAAAGATGTAATCCCAGCGACCACAGTTCAAACCAACGATGTGCTCTTTCAGAGAAAACAGAATCTCATCCATTTCGAATACGGCTGGTAAGGTTTCAATCAGTACAGTCGCTTTGATGGTGCCAGTATCCAAACCGAAATATTCTTCGGTGAAATGGAACACTTCGCTCCACCACTTCGCTTCATGATGCGATTGCAGTTTTGGAATGTAGAAGTAAGGACCGCTTCCCTTTTTCAGTAGCGCTTTGTAGTTGTTGTAGAAGTACAGAGCGAAATCGAATAGCGCACCTGGAATGATCTGACCGTGCCACGTTACGTGTTTTTCTTTTAGATGCAGTCCGCGAACACGGCAGATCAACACCGCTGGGTCTTCTGCCAGCTGATAGTGTTTACCATTGCCAGGGTTGGTGTAGCTGATGGTGCCATTAACAGCGTCGCGCAGGTTGATTTGACCATCTAGAACTTTACTCCACGCAGGGGACATCGAATCTTCGAAGTCGGCCATGAACACTTTTACATTCGCATTCAGTGCGTTAATCACCATCTTGCGATCAGTCGGTCCCGTAATCTCCACTCGGCGATCTTGCAGATCTTGCGGGATTCCAAGGATCTTCCAGCTTCCTTCACGAATGTCTTGTGTCTCTGGTAGAAAGTCTGGCAGTTCACCTGCGTCGATACGTGCTTGCTTCTCCTCTCGTGCTTCCAGCAACTGCTCAACACGTCCGGCAAATTTTTCACACAGTAGAGATAAAAAGGTTTGGGCTTCAACAGGGAAAATTGCTTGATGTTCAGGAGCAACGACTCCATTCACCTCAAGCATGCCTTGGGTTTGCTTTAGTTGTTGTGTTTTTTGTTCTGTCTGAGCAAGCATAATCATTCATCCTTAACGTGCTTTATCCATCTTGGGCAGTCAGCCTAAAGCTACATTTGTAAGTTATGAACAACAAATTACATCCTTCGATTTGGTGTTCACTTCGCTTCGTTGTGTCTATACCTTGCGCAACCTAAATTGCTTTTTCAATCTAGACATAAGTCTTACAAGCCTTTAATTAAGCTAACCCAACAAAGGTTTAAGCGAAACCCCTCAAGTAAACAAAACGTTAAATTCAAAGTTTTATTCGGTATCAAACAAGTGTTTGATTTTTGAGTTCAATTTGTAAGTTATTACGTAATTAAATTACATCAATTTTACAGGTTATTTTTGAATTCAAACAAGTGTATGAATAGTAAGGCAGGAGAAAAATCCTTGTATTCACAAGGGCTAGGAAGAGGAAATTAAACACGACTTAAACGCGTTACACAGGCAGTTGTGTAAAATTAACATTGTGAAATTTCACTATTTTATGAAAGCTTCATGAAAGTTCATCTGTAAAATTTTACAAGTCAAAGTTCACGCGCAGAATAAAATGCTAAAAAGCGCACTATTTCTAGTGCGCTTTTTGATGTTTGATCGGGAGTCGCAGGCTAATACTAATAGCTAAAGCAGTTCAGAGACGACTTCTGCCAATTGATTGAAAGTGTTTGATCGTGACGAGCTTGGACGCCAAACCAAACCAATATCGCGATACGCTTGCTGACCAGGAGGGTCGATCACCACCAAGTTCTGGTTGTGTAGCAAACCATGATCAATCGCCATTTGCGGGATAAATGTAGTACCCAAACCATTAGCAACCATCTGTACTAAGGTATGAAGACTGGTTGCGGTGAATGGGTTGATCTTCTCTTTGTCCGTCAACTTACACGCTGAAACCGCGTGCTCAGTAAGGCAGTGTTCTTTCTCTAATAAGAAGACGGATTCATCTGGCAAATCTGCATAACGGATCGGCACTGGTACGGAATCCGCTTGATTGGCACTGATCACCATGCGGAATGGGTCTTGTCCCACTACTCGGCTTTCCATTCCTTCTATCTCTACAGGCAGAGCAAGAATCAATACGTCCAATTCACCGTGGCGAAGTGCTTGCAGCAAGTTGGTCGTCGTGTCTTCTCTTAATAGAAGATTTAATTGAGGGAAGCGGTAGTTTACCTCTTGGACAAGGTCGCACAATAAGAATGGAGCAATGGTCGGAATACAACCTACTTTTAGCTGCCCTTCCATATCATCGCCTTGGCATAGACGACCAAGTTCAACAAGATCTTGCCCTTTAGCGAGCAGTTCGCGACCTTGCTGCACGACCATTTCACCCGCTTGAGTGAAAACCAATGGGCTTTTCTTATCTTTCTTTTCGTAAAGTGGACAACCAATCAACTCTTCAAGGTTTTGGATGCCTTTACTCAAGGTAGATTGACTGACAAAACAACGCTCAGCAGCATCACTAAAATGTCGAGTTTCATGCAGAGTGACCAAATAGTGTAACTGCTTCAAGCTAGGCCATTTATTCATAATTCTATTTGTATCTATTGCTGTTCCAGTGATCGAGATAATAGTTTCGTTATTATCGCTTTTTTCGATGAACTCAATCTATTTATTTCGCTTTTTTCAATACTACAATCTGTACTATAGTTTGTCTCGCACAAACAAGGACCAAACCTAAATAACTGAATGTAGGTTTGGATCAAACCAAATTTTTTAGGAGCAAAAAAATGGTACTAGTAGGTCGTCAAGCCCCTGACTTTACTGCAGCAGCTGTTCTAGGTAACGGTGAAATCGTTGAAAACTTCAACTTTGCAGAATTCACTAAAGGTAAGAAAGCAGTAGTATTCTTCTACCCACTAGATTTCACTTTCGTTTGCCCATCTGAGCTAATCGCATTCGACAACCGTCTAGCTGATTTCCAAGCTAAAGGTGTTGAAGTAATCGGTGTTTCTATCGATTCTCAGTTCTCTCACAACGCATGGCGTAACACTGCTATCGAAGATGGCGGTATCGGTCAAGTTAAATACCCTCTAGTTGCTGACGTTAAACACGAAATCTGTAAAGCGTACGATGTAGAGCACCCAGAAGCAGGCGTTGCTTTCCGTGGTTCTTTCCTAATCGACGAAGACGGTCTTGTACGTCACCAAGTAGTTAACGATCTACCACTAGGTCGTAACATCGACGAAATGCTACGCATGGTTGATGCACTAAACTTCCACCAGAAGCACGGCGAAGTATGTCCTGCACAATGGGAAGAAGGTAAAGCAGGTATGGACGCATCTCCAAAAGGTGTTGCAGCGTTCCTATCTGAGCACGCAGACGACCTAAGCAAGTAATAGACACTGCCGCCCAAGCTCAACGGGCGTGTTGGTTGGATGTATATATAAAGCAAAAAGCTATAGCGGAAAAACCGCAAACGCCAATCAGTCTAAGTAAAGTCATAAAAAAGCCCAGAGTTCGCTCTGGGCTTTCTTTTTATCTGCGCTTTGGAAAAGCAAAAGAGGCAAGCATCACGCAAAAAGTTTACCTCTATTTACCTCGGTCTCAGTACAGATTCTCCCCTTTCGTCCTGCTAGTATTTGCTGTAATTACAATAATTCAGGACAACCTCGTGAACACTCAACTTGAAGTCTGTATTGATAACATTGAATCTCTCCACAACGCGATTGCTGGCGGTGCAACCCGCATCGAACTCTGCTCTTCACTTGCTTTGGGTGGCTTAACCCCAAGTTATGGCTTTATGCAGCAAGCCGCTAAACGCTCTACTATTCCGGTTTACGCGATGATTCGCCCTCGCCAAGGCGACTTCCTCTACAGTGAGGAAGAGATCGAAATGATGCGTTGGGATATTGAAGCCTCTAAACAAGCTGGCTTGAATGGTGTCGTTCTTGGCGTGCTCACTCAAAACGGCGACATTCATATGCCGTACGCAACGGCACTGTGTGAATTTGCTCAAGCGCTTGGCTTAGGCGTGACCTTCCATCGTGCCTTTGACCAGTGTCGCGATGCTGAAAAAGCGTTAGAAGAAGTGATCAGCTTAGGTTGCGAGCGTATTTTGACTTCCGGCCTTGCACCTTCTGCACCGCAAGGTATCGATGTGCTTAGAGCTTTGGTCGAGCAAGCACAAGGACGCATTGCGATCATGGCAGGCGCCGGTGTGAATGCAGACAATGTTGGCCAGCTTGTTGAACAAGCCAAAGTCACCGAAGTGCATTTATCTGGCAAGACAACTCGCCCTAGTCACATGACCTTTATTGCCGAGCAAAGCAAAATGGGCGCTGCCGATGTGGATGATTTTTCGATTCCTGTCACCAACACCGGTGCTATCGCGAACATGGTAACAGCTCTCAATTAAGCGCTTTCAAATCCCGTCTTTAGTTATTGAGTGCTAACATATTGATAACTAAGGACGGGAGGAAACATGGCGAAACTAAAGAAAAAGGAATACGAAGAAGCACTAGAACAGCTGCAAATTGAGTTGGTTAAGCTCCAAGAGTGGGTCAAACACAAAGGGCTTAAAGTCGTGGTACTGTTTGAAGGACGCGACGCCGCTGGCAAAGGTGGCACCATCAAACGCATCACTGAAAAACTCAACCCTCGTGTCTGCCGTATCGCGGCTCTTCCTGCCCCAACAGAAAAAGAAAAAACACAATGGTACTTCCAGCGCTACGTGGCACATCTGCCTGCTGCTGGGGAAATCGTGCTGTTTGACCGCAGTTGGTACAACCGCGCTGGCGTAGAGAAAGTCATGGGCTTTTGTACCCCGGTACAATATGAGGAGTTTCTCCGCTCTTGCCCAGAGTTCGAGCGCATGCTGCAACGCTCTGGCATCATCTTAATTAAGTATTGGTTTTCAGTCTCCGATGAAGAGCAAGAAAAGCGCTTTCTGGAGCGCATCAATACCCCTATCAAACGCTGGAAGTTCAGCCTGATGGATTTAGAGTCACGTAATCGCTGGGCGGAATATTCACAAGCAAAAGACAAAATGTTTGCTTACACAGATACAAAAAACTGCCCTTGGTGGGTAGTGCCTTCTGATGATAAAAAGAAAGCACGTTTGAATTGTATCAGCCATCTGCTCAGTCAAGTCGAATACGAAGAACTTGAGCATCCAGTTATCGAATTGCCAGAGCTGAATAAGGAAGGCTACGTCCGAGCACCCATAGACGATCAAACCTTCGTTCCTGATAAATACTAGAGATGTACCATGGCGAAAGACCTGTTTCATACCCTTGACCTAAATCTGCTCAAAACCTTTATGGTTTTGATGCAAGAGAAAAACATGCGTAAAGCTTCTCAGCGCTTGTTTGTCTCTCAACCCGCCATCAGTCAAGCGCTACAAAAGCTACGTAATCACTTCGATGACGAGCTGTTTGTGAAAGTGAAAACAGGTCTTGAACCGATACCGTTCGCCGAATCTCTTGCCAATGATATTACTCCCCATCTCGATGGTTTAGCGGCTGCGGTTAATCGTTCTCATCAATTTGATCCTGCTGAAGTGGACAACAAAATCCGAATTGCACTGGCGCCAATCACAATGACTTGCTTGCCCGGTTTCCTCTTCGAACAAATGAGAGCGTTAGCCCCTAACGCTCAACTTGAATTAGTTGGTTGGTCGAACAGCACGGTTGATGAGATCTTGAAAGGTGAAACACTGATGGGAGTAAATTACGAGTTACTTCTAACCAATAAAGAGATCTACACGCCGAAGCTACTGGATTTGAAAGGGCGTATTTTTGTCCGTGAAGATCACCCAATCACCAAACCTCATGTTGAACCACATGATCTTGGCGGATACCCAATTGCTTCTTTGATTTCGCCAGGATGGAACGACAAGTTCAGTTACGCGTCTGAGCTTCTTACCGAAATGGGCGTTGAACACAGCATTGGCTTTCGCTCAGAAATGGTCTCTGCAATACTTGATGTCGTCAAACACACCGACATGTATTTACCTCACTCCAATTTACTTCCAGTTGAGCAATTCCCGGGATTACGAGCCGTTGACGTCACGATTGATGGGCAACCACAAATGAAGTCTATTCACGCTCATATGCATATTCGAAACCGAAATAACCCTCTCCTTCAGTGGTTAGTAGGGCTTATACAGCAAGGCCTAAAACAACAGACTGATAAGATTTAATTATCACCCAGATAACGATAGCTATTTAGGCATAAACACAACTTCTCAATAAGATTGTTTCTAGCAAGCTAACTGAAAGGAGTTCAGCTTACCTCGGCAAGGAAGCTTCGTAGTAGATCCCTTGAGACGTTATATGAAAAAGATCCTCCCTTTACTCACACTCTTTATACCTTTATCGATAAACGCATCCGGGTTATTTATTTCTCCAGAAGTGAAAGTTGGCTCATTTCGCGGTGCTGGTATTCAGCTTGGCACTAATGACGTCGCTGGCTTTGACGCGCTCTATTTTAATTACTCACGAGTGACCTACACCAGTGGAAACTTTGACGAAACTATCGATGCCTATCGCGTTGGTTTTCAACACATGTTTGACCACCAGCCACAAATGGGATTTCAAGCCAGCCTTGGTATAGCCAGTTATGATGGCACTTATAGAGAGGAAAGAAGAGATACAACAGGATTGAGTATCGGTGGTGCTTATGTGTATCAGGTAAATCCGATTCTCTCAGTCAGAGCAGGGGCGGATTTGGATATCTTTAAAGACGACAAAACCCACACGTTTACCGATACGGCCATCAACTTCTCTGTGGGTTTTGGTCTGCGCTTATAAGGTTACTTCAGTACGTCATCAATGCTTTGATCGCCAAGGTGGCGTACATCTTTCCCTTTCACGAAGTAGATAATGTATTCACAAATGTTCTGGCATCGATCACCTACGCGTTCAATGGCACGCGCTGACCACATCACTTGCAGAATATGTGGAATGTTTTTCGGATCTTCCATCATGTAAGTCATCAACTGACGAATCACCGCTTCATATTCCGAATCCAACTTATCATCAAGCTTGTGTACTTCTGCCGCTGCTTCTACGTCCATACGCGCAAACGCATCGAGCACTTGGTGCAGCATTTGGATCGCTTGACGACATAAAGGCTCTAATGAGACTTGGAATTGACGCTCTTGCGATGACGGGCTTTCAATCGCCACATAGGCAATACGCGTTGCAACATCACCAATGCGCTCAAGATCTGTGATGGTCTTAATGATCGCCATGATTAAGCGTAAATCTTTTGCCGTAGGCTGACGCTTAGCGATGATGCGAGTACAAGCGTCATCAATCGACACTTCCATCGCATTAACTTTGTGATCATCACGCACAACTTTACGCGCTAGTTCGATGTCTTCTTTGTGCAAGGCTTGAATAGCATACGACAACTGCTGTTCTACCAAGCCTCCCATGGTGAGTACATGGGTACGAATCGATTCTAGCTCTACGTTAAATTGTCCTGAGATGTGACGTCCAAAGTGCATGGCTTTCCTTTAATCCTTGAAAGGTCGCGGCTTAGCCGTAACGACCGGTAATGTAATCTTCGGTTTGTTTCTTCATTGGAGAGGTGAAGATCGAATCCGCATCCGAGTATTCAATCAGTTTACCCATATGAATGAATGCCGTGTGGTCACTGACGCGCGCCGCTTGTTGCATGTTATGGGTAACGATAACCACAGTATATTGAGTCTTGAGCTCGTTGATAAGCTCTTCAATAGTTAAAGTTGAGATTGGATCCAAAGCCGATGTTGGTTCATCCAATAATAGTACTTCAGGTTCAATCGCGACGGCGCGAGCAATCACCAAACGCTGCTGCTGGCCACCAGAAAGTCCAAATGCATTTTCATGTAGACGATCTTTTACTTCGTCCCATAATGCCGCAGAACGCAGTGAACGCTCGACCGCATCGTCCAACATACGACTGTTCTTCACACCTTGTAAACGCAGACCGTAAACCACGTTTTCGTAAATCGACTTAGGGAATGGGTTTGGGCGCTGAAACACCATACCTACTCGGCGGCGCAGTGTGGCAACATCCACACTTGGGTTGTACACATTCTTACCGTGCAAACGCACTTTTCCCGTCACCTTACAACCTTCGACTAAATCGTTCATGCGGTTGATACAGCGCAGCAATGTGGATTTACCACAACCTGACGGCCCGATGAATGCTGTTACGCGCCCTTTCGGAATACGCATGGAAATGTCGTGCAGCGCCTGAGCCTGACCATAGAAAAGATTAAGGTTCTCGATCGAGATAGCCGTTTGTTCATCCGTCAGGTTATGCACATCCAATGGTGGCTCATAACCCAATGTATTATCAAAGTTAAACATGCTTAATCTTGTCCTAAAGTTCGGTATTTCTCTCGCAGATTATTACGAATACTGATTGCTGTTAAGTTTAGTCCGACAATAACCGTCACGAGTAAGAAGGAAGTCGCGTAAACCAACGGACGCGCAGCTTCGATATTCGAGGTCTGGAATCCAACATCGTAAATGTGGAAGCCTAGGTGCATAAACTTTCTGTCTAAGTGCACGTAAGGGAATTGCCCATCCACCGGTAAGCTCGAAGCTAACTTCACGACCCCCACCAGCATCAAGGGTGCTACCTCACCCGCAGCGCGAGCAATTGCGAGAATCAAACCAGTGATTATCGCAGGGGTTGCCATAGGCAAAACCACTCGCCAAAGCGTTTCGAACTGCGTTGCACCCAAGGCTAGCGAACCATGACGAACAGAGCTTGGGATACGGGTTAAACCTTCTTCCGTGGTGACAATCACCACTGGTAGAGTCAAGACCGCTAGCGTCAATGCGGACCACAACAAGCCCGGCGTACCAAAGGTTGGAGCGGGTAATCGCTCGGCATAAAACAGGTTATCGATTGAGGCACCAATGGTATAAACGAAGAAGCCCAAACCAAATACGCCGTAAACAATAGAAGGAACACCTGCAAGGTTAATCACGGCAATACGGATCACCCGAGTTAGAGCATTATTCTTGGCGTATTCATGCAAATAGATCGCCGCAACCACACCTAATGGCATCACGATGATCGACATGATGATTACCAAGAAAACCGTACCGAAAATCGCGGGGAAAACACCACCTTCTGAGTTCGACTCACGAGGGTCTTCGGATAAGAACTTCCAAACCTGTTTCCCCCAATGGGCAACCTTTTCAGGCAATGACATTTGGTTTGGGTACCAGTAGTCCAAAATGTCTTCTAATGGAATCGAAACTTGAGTCCCAGTCATGTCTTCAACAATGAGAGCATAATCAGAGAAGCCTAGGCGCAACCCGTCAAGTTGCATGTCTAGCTTGGCTAACTCTGCTTCAATTTCTGCTTTGCGTTGGCTGCTATTTGCCAAAAACTCTTCAGTGATGGTGTCATTAAGCTCATGCTTGCGCTTGTCTAAGCGAAGTTGTTCTAGCTTCCAACCTAAGTCTTTTACTTGATCATCCACCAGCATATCAATTTCATGGTGCAAGGTTTCTGCATCATCGAGCTTCTGGTCCAAAAGCGCTGGAATGTTGTTTTCATAGCGCGTTTCGCCATCTTGAAAAGCAACAAACTTACCGAAGAAGTAGCCACCGCTGCTGCGTTCAATCACCGCCCATTCACCGGGTGTCGTCGGCTCATCCAACTGCATTTTCAGAACCGAGATAAAGTCAGCTGGATACAACTCACGGTTGGCAATTTTGATGTTCAAACGTGTCGCAAATTCTTCGTCATCCGCGAGTTTATTCGCCGCTTCTTCTGGTAGGTAACTTCTTGGCACAAAACTGCGCTCGTAAACCTGACCAACCAGAATCGAGTTTTCATGCAGCACTTCGCCCTGCACCGGAGTCAGCGCAGCAACATTCCATTGATAAAGTGGCGCAGGCCAGAAGTAAGTCAGCCCCTTCCAGCCAATCAATAGCAATAAACCGAGGACAGAAAGCAGACTGATGCTTACCGCTCCCCCGGTTAACCAAATCCAAGGTGCGCCAGAACGAATCCAATTTAACACGCTATTACTCGCTCTTTCGTTAACTGATTACAACGCACGATATTTATCTCTTAGTCTTTGACGAACCCATTCCGCCAAGGCGTTCACCGCAAAGGTGAAGACAAACAAAATTAATGCCGATAGGAACAACAATCGGTAGTGCGAACTGCCTACTTCCGATTCTGGCAATTCAACCGCAATGGTCGCCGACAAGCTACGCAAGCCTTCTAGTACGTTCCAATCCATTAATGGCGTATTACCCGTCGCCATTAATACAATCATGGTTTCGCCCACAGCACGCCCCAGTCCCATCATGATTGCGGAGAAGATCCCCGGACTGGCTGTTAGCAGGACCACATAAATCAGGGTTTGCCATGGCGTCGCACCCAACGCTAATGAGCCATCCGATAAGTGCTTAGGTACAGAGAAAATCGCATCTTCTGCAATGGTAAAAATTGTTGGAATAACCGCAAAGCCCATCGCCAAGCCAACCACCAGCGCGTTACGTTGGTCAAAGCCAATGCCATGGTCCGTCAGGAACAAACGCATGTCCCCACCAAAGAAAGCTTGCTCTAGCATTGGTGATACCCACACACCCAAACCGATCAGTAGCAAAATCAAAGGCATTAAGACCAAAGCATGCCACCCGTTTGGCAGGCGATTACGTATCGGTTGTGGGATCAGTGCCCATAGGCCGCCCATCACCATAGTGCTCAAAGGCAAAACAAACAGCATCACCACAACGGTAATTAGATGGTCTTCCACAATCGGAGCGAACCAGAGCCCGGCAAGGAAACCAATGATAACCGTAGGCAAAGCTTCCATTAACTCGATTGATGGCTTCACCACACGACGCATACGTGGCGACATAAAGTAGGCGGTATAAATTGCGCCTAAAACTGCCAGTGGTACCGAAAACAGCATCGCGAACATCGCCGCTTTGATGGTACCAAACGCAATTGGCACTATGCTGAACTTCGCTTCAAAATCGTCACTGGCTGAGGTGGATTGCCACACAAATTCGGGCTCTGGGTAACCTTCATACCAAACCTTCTGCCACAAGGAGGACAGAGAGACTTCTGGATATGGGTTATCAACAAATGCGACCGTCAGTTTGTCGTTTTGCCATGTAATCAGATAGCGCTCATTATTCGACATTGCAGCCATCGCTGGCGCTTGTTTATAGGCACGCTTAAACAGTACCAATTTCTCACTGGTGGTGTAGTGGCTTTGCAAAGTACCATTGGTGTAAAAGCTGTAGAAACCTTTGCGGTGTGAATCGGGAAGTAAATACTTCAGCTCAGACGCCAACTTAAAGTCGCGAATGTGAGTCAAAGTACGCTTGTCGCCCTGCAACGTATCAAACCATTGCGATACACGACCATCGTTATGCGTAACGAGCAAAGAATACGCCCCAGCCAGCAAATCCATCGTTCTCACTGAGTGCTTTTTATCACCCTGAGTCAGATCGATAACCTCGCGCACTGAGAATTTATTGTCACCTTTCACCAAGACAATCAACTCTGATCCATGTCGCAAATAAAGGTTATTACCATCTGGCGTCAGCAACATTTGGTCTGGCGCATCAAAACCTGAAGAGAAAGTGTAATCATGGGTAACAGGTGATGCATCTAATAGTTGAGGGACTTGCCAACGTGCTTTTAGTACGCCGCTTTGTGTTTGCCAAACAAGGGTTGGAGCTTGTGTGGAAGTACTAAAAACAAATGTCTTAACTGGATCAGATGCATCTGTCAGTTGCATGTCCATTGAGGTTCTAAACGGCACCACTTCTGGTGGACGAGTGTTTTCGCGCAGCGTCGCGTTAAACTCCGGCTTGAAGATGTGCGCTTTACCTTGGCCATCGACTAAACCATACCAACCTAGTCCTGGTGCAGACTGAGAAAATGCCACTGGGTTATTAGCTATCTGCTGAGTGTAAAGCGCGGGCTTGCTAGAATCATCAAGAGGTAGAAAACGCACTTCACCGGATTGGGTTAAAACCAAACCGATTTGGGAGTAATCATCAACGGAAATTGCGAGTGGCTTCCCGCTTTGGGTTGCACGAGCGGCGTAATTGGTTTCGATCTCTGCATCAGAAAACAGAGGAATGATCACCATCGCAAGGTAAACGAAGATCAACACAAGAGCAGCAAGAACGCCTACACCACCTGATGTCACTGCAAAACGAACCAAACGATCTTTGATCAATCGTTTTTTATCTTTTTCCTGCAATGAAAACTCGGCTTGTGCCATTGATCTCTCTACCCTTTTTGACTTAGTACTAGAATATGTCGTTAAGATGACAATTATATTACAGATCACATTAAACAACTGAAAAGAATACAACTCTTATGCAGGCCGTGTTATGAAATAAAACTGTAACGTAAACCTCATAGTGTTCAGGCTCATCTTTTTTATCCCACAGATGAGTGCGGATTTACTTCATTTTAGGCTAGGTAAGGTTATGAGCGCAGAAAAACTCTATATAGAAAAAGAACTTAGTTGGTTGTCTTTCAATGAAAGAGTACTGCAAGAAGCCGCCGATAAAACTGTCCCTTTAATCGAACGTATTCGCTTTCTAGGGATCTTTTCCAATAACTTAGATGAGTTCTACAAGGTACGCTTTGCAGACGTAAAGCGTCGGATCTTGATCAGCCAAGAACGAGGTGGAAGCGATAACTCTAAGCACTTGTTAACTAAGATGCAAACCAAAGCATTGAAGCTTAACGAACAATTTGACGAACTGTACGGTGATTTGATCCGCGAGATGGCACGACGCCGCATTTTCTTGGTTAACGAAAACCAGCTGGATGACACGCAGAAACGCTGGATCACCAAGTACTTTCGCAAAGAAGTCATGCCACACATCACCCCCTTGTTGATTAAAGATGACATCGATGTGTTGCAGTTTCTTAAAGACGAATACGCCTACATCACCGTTGATCTGCGCAAAGACGATCATTCCCAATACGCTTTACTCGAAATCCCAACTGACCACCTTCCTCGCTTCGTTATGGTACCGGAGCAAAAAGGCAAGCGCCGCAAGACCATCATTCTGCTCGACAACATCATCCGTTACTGTCTGGATGAGCTGTTTAAAGGCTTCTTCGATTATGACGAACTAAATGGCTACGCGATGAAGATGACCCGCGATGCCGAATACGATTTGCGCCTAGAGATCGAATACAGCTTACTCGAACAGATGTCTGAAGGGGTAAACCAACGCTTAACTGCTATGCCTGTGCGCTTTGTTTACGAGCGTGAAATGCCGCAAGAGATGCTCGATTTCTTGTGCAGCAAACTGCAAATATCCAACTACGACAGCTTGATTCCCGGTGGTCGTTACCACAACTTTAAAGACTTCATTGGATTCCCAAATGTTGGTCGTGAGTACTTAGAAAACAAGCCCATGCCACCGATGAAGTGTGCCGACTTCGAAGGCTACGCCAACAGTTTCGATGCGATCAAAGCCAAAGACATTTTGCTTTACTACCCTTATCACACCTTCGATCACATCTCTGAACTGGTTCGCCAAGCTTCCTTCGATCCTAAAGTATTGGCAGTTAAGATTAATATCTACCGCGTAGCCAAAGATTCGCGCTTGATGAACTCATTGATCGATGCGGTACACAATGGCAAAAGCGTAACTGTGGTGGTGGAACTGCAAGCCCGATTCGATGAAGAAGCCAATATCGAGTGGTCAAAGGTTCTCACCGATGCGGGCGTACACGTTATCTTTGGTGCGCCGGGTTTGAAAATTCACTCAAAACTGCTCCTGATTAGCCGCCGCGAAGAAGGTGAAATCGTACGTTACGCGCATATAGGAACAGGTAACTTCCACGAGAAAACCGCACGTATCTACACCGACTTTGCTCTGCTAACCGCAGATCAGGAAATTACCAATGAAGTCCGTAACGTCTTTGGTTATATCGAGAATCCATATCGCCCAGTCAGGTTTAATCATCTCATCGTTTCACCACGCAATTCGCGTAAACAGCTCTACCGTCTGATTGATGGGGAGATTGCCAACGCAAAAGCCGCCAAGAAAGCAGCACTGACGATCAAAGTGAATAACTTGGTCGACAAAGGCATCGTCAATAAACTCTATGGGGCGAGCAATGCCGGGGTGAAAATCAATATGATTATCCGCGGTATGTGTTCTCTCGTACCGGGTATTGAAGGCGTGAGCGAGAACATTCGTATCATCAGTATTGTTGACCGCTTCCTTGAGCACCCTCGTGTCGTGATCACCCATAATGATGGCGACCCGCAGGTTTATATCTCATCAGCGGACTGGATGACGCGAAATATCGATCATCGTATTGAAGTTGCCGCTCCGGTTCGTGATCCACGTTTGAAACAGCGAATTATTGATATAACTAACATTCACTTTACCGATACAGTAAAGGCTCGTTTGATAGATAAAGAGATGAGCAACAGCTACGTACCGCGAGGTAATCGTAAAAAAGTTCGCTCACAAGTTGCCATCTACGACTATCTTAAAAATATAGAGAAGCAAACAAGAAAACAAAAAGCAGATGCCTCAAATACTTGAACAAGATGTACGCCATATTGCAGCCATTGACCTTGGGTCGAACAGCTTCCATATGGTGGTGGCGAAAGTTGTTGGAAGTGACCTGCAATTAGTCAGCCGCCATAAGCAGCGAGTGCGCTTAGCTGCCGGACTCGATTCAGAGCTAAACCTAAGCCATGCTGCGATGGAGCGAGGTCTTGAGTGCCTCGCGATGTTCGCCGAACGCTTGCAAGGCTTTGAAGCTTCAAACGTTAGAATTGCAGCCACCCACACTTTAAGGCGAGCTAACAATGCCCACCTCTTTATCAAACGAGCCAAAGAGGTGCTGCCTTTCCCAATTGAAATCATTCCGGGCGAAGAAGAAGCTCGCCTCATCTATCTCGGCGTCGCGCACACCCAAGCAGAATCTAACTCCAAGTTGGTCGTCGATATTGGTGGCGGCAGTACCGAGATGATCATTGGTCAAGAGTTTGAGCCAGAGCTTCTCAACAGTAAGCAAATGGGCTGTGTGAGCTTTACCGAGCAGTTCTTCAATAATGGCAAACTGTCGCGCAAGAACTTCAGCAAAGCGATTCTCGCCGCAGAGCAGCGCATGGAGTCCATTGCTGCAAAATACCGCAAGAAAGGCTGGGATATTGCCCTCGGCTCTTCAGGTACGATTAAAGCGATTCGCGAAGTCTTGATTGGTTTAGGTCATGAGGACGGGCTGATCACCAATAAGCGTTTGGGCAAGCTTATCGACACGCTATGCGAGTTTGGTTCCATTGATGATATCGAGCTTGTTGGTCTTAGTGACGAGCGTAAGCCAGTCTTTGCCGCAGGTGTAGCCATTTTATCTGCCATCTTCCAATCACTAAAAATCAACCAGATGTTCTTCTCGGATGGTGCGTTGCGTGAGGGCTTGCTCTACGAGATGGAAGAGCGCTTCGCTCGTTCTGATATTCGTATGCGCACCACAGAAAACCTAGCAAAACAACATCGCGTTGATATTGAACACGCGGCACGCGTAAAAGGTCATGCAAGGGAGATGCTGAGAAATGTTCGTGCTGAACTTGGTATCAAGAAAAAGAGTGAGTTGTTTGATTTACTGGAATGGGCGGCTTTGCTGCATGAAGTTGGCTTGAGCATCAGTCTGCGCGGCTTCCATCGTCACTCATTCTACATTCTGCTGCACTCCAACTTACCGGGCTTTAACCGCGAACAGCAATTGGTATTGGCGACCTTAGCTCGCTTCCAACGTAAATCCCTTAAGCTGAGTGAGCTCCCAGAGTTCAATCTCTACAAAGAGAGTGACATCATCAACTTAATTAAGATTCTGCGTCTAGCTATTGTGGTCAACGGTCAGCGTAACGACGATCCACTGCCAGAGCTGACGCTGTCGATACAAGAAAATAAGTGGGTACTTACCTGCGCAGAGGAAGATTGGTTGGAGAATAACAAACTGCTCGATGCAGATTTGCAGGAAGAGCAGCAACGCTGGGAAAGCGCAGGATGGACATTGAACTTCTAACTACGAACTCAATGAGATAAAGAAAAAGGTCGGCTTATAAACCGACCTTTTTTAATTCCTCTGCAGCGAAATCGGCAGTAATGGGAACATAACCGTCTTTCGCAACTAGCGCTTGTCCTTGAGCTGAGAACATAAAGCGAATGAATTCAGCTTCAATTGGGCTTAACGGATAGTCCGGATGTTTATTCACGTATACATAGAGGTAGCGTGATAGTGGGTACTTACCTGAGATGATATTTTCACGCACAGGCCTAACGTAATCTGTGCCTGCTTTCGCAATTGGGACTAAACGAACACCCGCCACGCGATAGCCTACGCCTGAATAACCTACACCACTGATCGTTGATGCCACAGACTGCACCACTGACGCCGATCCCGGTTGCTCGTTCACACGAGTTTTAAAATCACCGCCACACAAGGCATTACTTTTAAAATAACCGTACGTACCTGATACTGAGTTACGACCAAACAGCTGCAAGTTACGTTTTGCCCACTCAGTTTTGATGCCTAACTCACGCCAGTTGGTGATGAACTCACTTTCGCCGCAGCGTAAAGTCGCGGAAAACATCGCATCCAACTGATGGAAATTAAGCCCTTTGATCGGGTTATCTTGGTGCACAAAAATACCAATCGCATCAATCGCAACACGAAGCGCCGTTGGTTTGTAACCATGCACCCGCTCAAATGCTTCGATCTCACGCATACGCATTGAGCGACTCATTGGACCGAATTGCGCAGTTTGTTCTGTTAACGCCGGTGGCGCAGTCGATGAGCCAGACGCTTGTACCTGAGCATTAATGTTCGGGTAGATAGATTTAAACTCTTCCACCCAAAGCGTAGTCATGCCTGCTAACGTATCTGAGCCGACAGACAATAAGTTACCGGCTATGCCAGTCGTCTTTTGATAATTCGGCAACGGTTTATCTTGTGCAATAGCCACGCTGGAAAGCACTAACGTGGCTAGAGTGATTTTCTTAATTGCTTTGGATACGACACTCATTACTTCACCACCAAACGACTTGGTAAGATGAAGGAGAACTTACTGCCGACACCAACTTCACTGTAAATTTCGAGATGAGAGTCATGATGGCTCAACGCATGCTTAACGATAGCTAAGCCTAGACCACTGCCGCCGGTATCGCGTGAGCGAGCTTTATCAACTCGATAGAAACGCTCCGTCAATCGGTGTAAGTGTTGTGGTTCAATACCATCACCACTGTCTTCAACCTCTAGACAAGCGCCTTGTGCGGTTTGATACCAACGAACGTTTATATGTGCACCAGATGGAGTGTATTTCACCGCGTTGTACACCAAGTTAGAGATCGCACTACGCAGTTGGTCATCATCGCCGAGCACGCGCAGACTAGAATCCACGTCGAACTTCAACTGATGTTGATCATCACCACTTAGGCTTACCGCTTCCTTCTCTAGCACTTCTAACATGCTAGGGACATTGACCACATCTTCCAACTCATGCATTGGTGCCGCTTCAATCTTAGACAGCGTCAGAAGCTGATTAACCAAGCTGTTCATGCGGTTGAGCTGCTCTGTCATCACCCCATGCGCTTTCGTCCACATTGGACCAACAATCATATCTGGATCTTCTGTCATCTCAAGATAGCCTTGCAGTACCGTCATCGGTGTACGAAGTTCATGAGATACGTTGGCGAAGAAGTTACGACGCATACCTTCAAGCTGTTTAAGTTGGCTCACATCACGCACCACCATCAAGTGTTCCCCTTCGGTGTAAGGCACGATACGCAGCTCTAACATACGTTCAACGTTCAATGGTGAGCGCATTTCTAGCGGCTCAGAGAAGTCTTGCTTGTTGATGTACTTAATAAAATCTGGAGTACGGATGAGGTTAGAAATAGGTTGCCCAGAATCTTCCGGCCAGTGGAAACCCAAAAGGTGCTGCGCGAGCTTGTTACACCACACAATGTTACCTTCAGCACGAAACACCACCACCGCATCCGGCAGCGATTCAGCACCATTACGGAAACGGCGAATCAAATTGGTAAGCTCTTTACGCTTACGACGCTGACGTTGTTGCAATCGGTATAAACCGTTGAATAACGATTCCCAGTTGCCACTACCTGACGGTGGCGTAAGACGCTTTTCATCCCACAGCCAAGCCGACAAGCGCACCTGATTATGCAAATGCCATACAAGCTGCAAAGCCGTGGCCGCCAAAAGCAACCACGGCATATAACCGAATATCCAACCTATTATCACCCAAGGGGTGTAAAAAAAAGCCAGCTCCCAGGCCAGCTTTTTCCAAGTCAATCTTTCAACCACTCATTACTCCAGAAATGGTATTGATAAGCTGCTAGCGATGTTATGCCTTCGTCGAGAAACGGTATCCTGCGCCACGAACAGTTTGGATGAGTTTGTCGTGACCTGCCGCCTCAAGCGCTTTACGCAAGCGACGAATGTGTACGTCAACGGTACGGTCTTCAACATACACGTTGGTCCCCCAAACGTTGTTTAGCAGTTGTTCACGACTGTAAACGCGCTCTTGGTGCGTCATAAAGAAGTGCAGCATTTTGAACTCAGTTGGTCCCATATCTACTGCTTCATCATTTGCAGTCACGCGGTGAGAAACAGGGTCCAACTTCAGACCTTGTACATCAATCACATCTTCAAGAGCAGTCGGTGTTACGCGACGAATAACGGCTTTAAGACGAGCAACCAACTCTTTTGGTGAAAAGGGTTTGGTGATGTAGTCATCCGCGCCAACTTCTAAGCCGCGCACTTTGTCTTCTTCTTCACCACGAGCGGTCAGCATCACAACGGGAATATTGCGAGTTAACTCTTCGCGCTTCATGTGTTTGATGAAGTTAATACCACTGCCACCTGGTAGCATCCAGTCTAGTAGCACTAAATCTGGGAAGGGTTCAGCCAGTTTGGTTACCGCAGAGTCGTAATCTTCTGCTTCTACTGCTTGATAACCTTTCTGTTCAAGCACGAAGCATAGCATTTCGCGAATCGGAGCTTCGTCTTCAACAACCAGAATCCTTCTAGACATAATTGAATAACCTTATGTTAGTTGAGCTAATGAATTTAAAGGACAAAGCGCCCCTCTATGCATAAGCATTATTACTACCAATTATGACACTTTTGTGACCTTTGAAAACAAATTTTCATATAACTTTCTTTTGAGATTCATCATGATCTTTTTCAATTCAATTAGGACAACGCCGGGAAAATTCCCTATGATTAGTCCCTTGTCATCAAGCCTAGAGAAGATTTATGTGGTTTAAAAACTGTCTGGTATACCGCGTTAACCGCGAGGTTAACTTCAACGCCGATCAACTGGAAACTCAACTAGCCGAGTTCCGATTCACCCCTTGTGGCAGCCAAGATAAACAAAAGTTTGGCTGGGTTAGCGCGATGGGTAGAAATGGCGACATGATGACGCACGTTTCTGAAAACCGCATTCTGATTTGCGCTAAGAAAGAAGAGAAAATGCTGCCAGCTTCAGTGATCAAAGATTCACTAAACGCGAAAGTAGAAGCAATGGAAGCACAGGAAGGTCGCCCTCTTAAAAAGAAAGAGAAAGACAACCTGAAAGATGACATCGTAATGGATCTGCTGCCTCGTGCATTTAGCCGCAGCAGCCACACTTACGTACTGATCATGCCAAAAGAAGGCTTCATCCTTGTTGATGCAAGCAGCTACAAAAAAGCAGAAGACGTATTAGCACTATTGCGTAAAACAATGGGTAGCCTACCTGTTGTACCAGCAACCCCTGAAGTTGCGATCGAAACGACCCTGACTGAATGGGTGAAAACAGGTGAAACACCACAAGGCATCACAATGATGGATGAAGCAGAGCTTAAGTCTGTACTAGAAGAAGGTGGTGTGATTCGTTGTAAGAAGCAAGAACTGACAACCGATGAAATCCGTAACCACATCGCAGCAGACAAAGTGGTGACTAAGCTAGCACTGAACTGGCAAGATCGTATCGAATTCATCATGGCAGAAGATTCTGGCATCAAACGTCTGAAGTTCTCTGATGAACTAAAAGACCAAAACGATGATATCCCACGCGAAGATCAAGCTGCTCGCTTCGACGCAGACTTCTCTCTAATGTGTGGCGAATTCAGCGCTTTCCTACCAAATCTATACGAAGCATTGGGTGGTCTGCCAACCCCTAACGCTTAATTTCGTACAAAGATTAACCATAACGCCCTCACTTTTTTTGAGGGCGTTTGTTTATCCAAACCATAATTCTCCTAGTCACAGGTCACATTTTGACGTAAAATTTGCGCCCCATTTCCATGAGGTGGAATTGGCCTGACTTGTGATCAGATATTAAGAGAATTGAGCAATGACAACAGAGAAAGCATTCGTACCAGAGCTACTATCTCCAGCAGGTAGCCTTAAAAACATGCGTTACGCATTCGCCTACGGCGCAGATGCAGTATACGCTGGTCAACCTCGCTACAGCCTTCGCGTACGTAACAACGAGTTCAACCACGAAAACCTACAAATCGGTATCAACGAAGCGCATGCCCTAGGCAAAAAGCTTTACGTGGTATGCAACATCCAACCGCACAACTCTAAGCTTAAAACTTTCATCCGTGACCTTAAACCAGTGGTAGAAATGGGTCCAGACGCACTTATCATGTCTGATCCAGGTCTCATCATGATGGTTCGCGAAGCGTTCCCAGAAATGCCAATTCACCTGTCTGTACAGGCAAACGCAGTAAACTGGGCAACTGTGAAATTCTGGGCTGCTAACGGTGTTGAGCGTGTGATCGTTTCTCGTGAGCTTTCTCTAGAAGAAATCGAAGAAATTCGCGAGCATTGTCCTGAAACTGAATTAGAAGTTTTCGTTCACGGTGCTCTATGCATGGCTTACTCTGGTCGCTGCCTACTGTCCGGTTACATCAATAAGCGTGACCCTAACCAAGGTACTTGCACTAACGCATGCCGTTGGGAATATAAAGTCGAAGAAGGTAAAGAAAACGACGCCGGTCAAATTGTTGAAGCGTTCGATCCAAACGAAGCTCAAGCAATCGAAGTCGCAGACGAACGCCCAGAAACCACTATCGGTCGCGGCAAACCAACTGACGAAGTGGTATTGCTTTCTGAAAGTCACCGTCCAGAAGAAAAAATGGCGGCGTTCGAAGACGAGCACGGTACTTACATCATGAACTCGAAAGACCTGCGTGCAATCCAACACGTAGAACGTCTAACTAAGATGGGTGTTCACTCATTGAAGATCGAGGGCCGTACCAAGTCATTCTACTACTGTGCACGTACTGCTCAGGTTTACCGCAAAGCGATTGATGACGCAGTTGCTGGTCGTCCATTCGATGAGAGCCTAATGGGTACGCTAGAAAGCCTAGCTCACCGTGGCTACACAGAAGGTTTCCTACGTCGTCACACTCACGACAGCTACCAGAACTACGATTACGGTTACTCTGTATCTGACGCACAACAATTTGTTGGTGAATTCACTGGCAAACGTCGCGGTGACATGGCAGAAGTTGAAGTGAAGAACAAGTTCATCGTTGGTGACAGCCTTGAGTTAATGACGCCAAAAGGCAACGTAATCTTCACGCTAGAAGCTATGGAAAACCGTAAGTCAGAATCAATTGAAGACGCAAAAGGTAACGGCCACTTTGTATTTATCCCGGTTCCAGAAGACATGGATCTGGAATACGGTCTGTTGATGCGTAACTTAAATGCAGGTCAGGATACCCGTAACCCAACTGGTAAGTAATCATGGCACTACTTATTACCGATAAGTGCATCAACTGCGACATGTGTGACCCTGAGTGCCCTAATGGTGCAATTACTATGGGTGACAGCATTTTCGAAATTGACCCTGCTCTATGCACAGAGTGTAAAGGTCACTACGAAAAACCAACATGTCAGTCGGTGTGTCCAATTACGAAGTGCATTATTACCGACCCAAATCATGTCGAGACTGAAGAGCAATTGCTAGAGAAGTTCGTGATTATTCAAGGGCTAGCGTAATTGAAAGAGGTTCAACTTTGCGCTCAAAGTTGAACCTTTTTTTAACCTGATTTCTCGATAGGAATAATGTTGCAGAAGAGCTCTTTCTCGAAATGATACTCTAGCCTTTCACGCCAATTTTCAGCTTGTGAGACAGGTATCAAATAGAAATTCTCTCGACTCGTATCCGTAACGAAAGCCATCCCATATTGCATTAGTTCGTAATGCACATCATTAACAAATCCCGGGTCAAGACGCTGACGTCCTGTCAGGTGATTAACATCCTCTCGAGTCAAAAAGACTCCTTTAGTATCACTGCTAAATCTGTGTCTTAACCACTCTGCAAACTCTTTTGCACAAATCATAGTCATGGTTTTATCCTTGATTAACTCTCGATGGGGAAAAGCCTCCTTACCCATCTCAATACACTTGTCTGCGTTGTCGTTTGTCCTTCACCAACCAACAGACATATTGTTAAGAAATCAGAGAATCGCGACGAAAAGATCTTTCTTAATATTGAATTGCTACCACACTTAAAAACCATGCAACTCTTTGTTTATATGAGATTTCTATAATATGTCACAAAAAACCAAAAGGTCAGTTTTTGTACTGGTATTATTCACTGTAGACAAAAGTATGATCTTTCTCCAGTTTCATAATAGAGATCCAGAGAAAGCATCTTTGGTATTTCCTTGGTAGGACTCGCCACTTATTTCTGCGTAATAAGCGGCTGGCATTGTGCTGGCAGTATCTTTTTCTTCTTCAGTTTAGGCGTTACCTTCGTTTTTTTTGTCACAGGAGGAGGTGTTGCTTTCGGCTTCCAACTTGCTAACTCAGCTCCACAGCCATCTCCTGCAGGTGGCGGCGCTTGGTTAACGCAATTAGAGCTCGACTCAGGGCAAGTTAATCTCACGTGGAAGTGGTAATGATGTCCCCACCAAGGGCGAACCTTACGTAACCAGTTTCGGTCTTTCTCACCTTCTTGCTTACATAACTGCTCTTTAATCACTGGATGAACAAAGATACGAGCAACATCCTGACTCTTCGCTGCACTTCGAAACAGTTCAAAGTGCCTATCTTCCCAACGGTGCTCTAGAATCTTGTATTTTTTAAGATCGACGACACTCATGGGTTTCGGAAGTTGAAGCTCATTGTAAGAAAGCGGTTCATCAGCCAAGCGCAGCCAAATATCAATATCTAAGCCTGTTTGATGACTAGAGTGGCCCGAAGAAAAACGTCCACCGCGAGCTAGGGATAAGTCCCCAATAAGTAACGTGGTATTCAGATCTCGATTGGCTTTTTTCGCTAACTCTTCAACAAAGCTAATCGTGTGAGGGTGCCCATAGTAACGCTTCGTTTTACTGCGTAAAACCTGATAACCAATACCATCAAGCGGGAGAGGAGAAGCACCATCTAAACAGCCATTAGCATAACTGCCGATAGAGGAGGATGTGTTATTTGTGGGACCAGAGACCTGCTCCCACGGAGTAGCATAAAGAGAAGCTGAGAATAGAAAACTTAAACAAAAAGAAAGACTCAGCTTCATCACGCTCATTCCTTAATAGTGGTCACCATTATCATAGTAGCCTTTAGGAGAGAGTGCAGAGAAAATTACCGCAACATCGATATCTTCACCGACAATACCACGAACTTGCTCAGTAATCGCTTTAGCCACTTTGTTCTGAGTCTCTTGCCCACGGTCAAACCACAACACCTCAACAAAAGGGTAAGCAGCACTTACTTCACCTTCGCTAAAAAATGTACTGTAGATGTATTCGAAAGTGAAATCTTCACGAGGACAATCCATTAATGGTTGCAGTTCATCGGTAAGAGGTTTTGATAGCGCTTGAACCGCCTGAGGCTCAACGGCTCTAAATCGAAGATGTGGCATAGACTTGCTTCCTAATTATTAGAATTCAGCGCCGATAATAACAGGAACTCGCTCTCTTATCACGCTGAGAGCTTGCAGGCATGCATAAGCCTAAAAACCTTAAAGCACGCAACTGTTGCTAGGTTACTTGAGAAAAGATGACTTATAGGCCTAAGGAGCAGCCTGCACTTCAAATACTTTAAACACCTTTTCTCAGAGAGAAATTTGAAAAGGTCGCAGAAACGACAAAGCCCTAGCATTGCTGCCGGAACGCGTAGTCTGAGGCTTAATATATGACAGAGGTGGACCTGACGTTCCAGAGGTTCGACTGAGCTGGCACCCCAGATCCCAACACGCGCTGTTTTGAGTATCAGAGAGATTCGTTGCTTTGGTCTTGAGATACAAATACGAAAAAGGCTCTAGCGTTTCTGCTGGAGCTTTAAATATGCAGGGGTGGATTGGACCGGCACTCCGGAGATTCGATATGGCTTGCTACCAAGCGGGCTGGCGGCTCAGCTCCCAACACGCACTATTTAGGCATTAGGGGAATCTGCTACTCTTCCAGCTAGACTGGTACTCTTTCCTTCATATACGAAAAAGGCTCTAGTCTTTCGACTAGAGCCTTAAATATGGCAGGGGTGGAGAGATTCGAACTCCCAACACGCGGATTTGGAATCCGCTGCTCTGCCAATTGGAGCTACACCCCTGTTGTTCGTGTTTAATGAGACGACTCTCGAATAAGTGGCGGAGCGGACGGGACTCGAACCCGCGACCCCCGGCGTGACAGGCCGGTATTCTAACCAACTGAACTACCGCTCCGCACTGGTTAGACATAAAGTCTAAATTTAAAGCCTGGCGATGTCCTACTCTCACATGGGGAAGCCC
>NZ_JATABF010000047.1:0-41121 GCF_036533715.1 Vibrio sp. M260121
AGCGCTTCAATCATGGCTTTCAAGCCTTTGATGCCCACATCCTCACTCAATATCGTACCACCTGCCGCTTCGAGGATGGGCTTGACCACTCCTGGCGCTTTTTCCATCACAGGAACTAAGCTCTGCATGAATGCGGCATAGGCTTCATCAGTGCCTTGTCCTGTGTTTACCGCGTGGCGCATTCTTAACGCCGCTGTCAGGACGTTCTTGCGCTCCTTGTCATCGGTAATGGCTGCAATGGCACCTGTCGTGTTGTCATCACCGACTAGCTTGGTAAATTCACCTTGATCGCTAAATCTTTCTTGGAAACTTCCTTTTAAGCTGTCCCCTAATTTGTCATAGTTCCATACGCCAGCCTGACGACCAGCGGTTAATACAGCAGAATACTGATCCAATGATATCTTATCGCCAAGCAAAGGGGCGTATTCTGCAAAGGTATCTAAGAGGTCATGGTTGTCATCACCCGTTGTCTGTCTAATTGCCGCAATGCGCTGAGCGGCTTCATTGATGCTGACACCAAACGCCTTTGCCGTATTACCAATGGCTCTCGTTAACTCTTGTGGGTCAAAGTCAGGAAAAACTTGGTTGATTCGTACCGTTGCCGCTGTAAGCGCATTTGTATCTTTATCATCAAAGCCCTGCGTTCGAGCTAATCCCATCGCTGTAAATATTTCGCCACTGGTGGCACCATCTGCAACGAGCGACGCTCTGAACTTACGCTGCTCATCTGACTTCAGCTCTGATATATCTGTGTTAGTTTGAGCTGCGTACATGAGCATGTGCTTTGCCATGTCGTTACCACGATAAAGCGTATAACCAGCTGCAGCAGTGATACTGCCAATCACGCCGAGCTTGTCGCTAAGACCTTCCATTTGAGCACTGGCATCACCAAACTTATTGAGCGCTTGAGTTTGTTCTTTTAAGGCACTGGTGGTCTTCTCTATTTTGTTTTGCAGTTTGGCTTCTTCACTGGATAAATCGTTCACATCAATGCCAGCTTTTGATAAAGAGCTGCGCATGCGTCGTAACTCTCGTTCATTCTCATTACTTGATGATGTAAGGTCTTTATTTTGCTTTTCTAGCTTACCCAGTTCGCGTCTATGACGTTCAAACTCCGAAGTGTCGCTTGCTTCTTTCTTGAGCTTTTTAAGTGCAGCGTTGTGTTTTTCAATCGACGTTAGGGTTCTGCTTTCCGCTTTGCTTAAGTCGTTGGCATCAACGCCTACTTGTTCGAGTGCTTTGCCTAGTTTACGCAATTGACGTTCGTAATCGCGAGAGCTGGTGGTAATGTCTCGATGTTCTTTTTCTAGCTTTTGCAATGCTTGAAGTTGAGGCTCAAGCATGTCTTCACTTTGCGTGCCTTTCTTGATCTCCTTTTTGAGCTCAGCAATAGCTGCCTTCTGCTTGTCGACGGCTACTTTGCTTTGTACTTGCTGCTTTTCCAAATCACCAAGCGCTTGCTTAGCTTTTTTGTAGGCAGCAATGTCACCAACGGTTTTATTGAGACTTTTGAGCTCCGCTCCTAACCGTTTAGATTCCTGAGCAGACTCTTTGCTTTGCTTATCCAGTTGACCAAGCGCAGCTTTGTGCTTTTCAACGGCGCTAGTATTTTGCTTTTGTTGCTTTTGCAACTCTTCGAGTGCTTTTTGAGATTTTTTGAATTTAGTGATGTCACCTGTCGTTTTTTGAAGTGAATCCACTTCTTTACTCAAACGCTTAGTTTCTTGCTCGATAGCTTTTGACTTGCCTGAGAACTCGTCCTGAATGCCAACAAGAAGCTCTAGAGCATAACCGTTACTTTGTTTTCTTGTTGACATTGTTGAATCTCTCAATCATGTAGGACATCTCATGCCAGTTCATACTCATTAGCTCTGAGACTGACACATTCATCTTGGAGTTTTTATTAGATAGCGATTCAAACGCCTGGTTGAACATCTCGCTACTCATTCGAGCCAGGCTTAAGCCTTTCCCAGCATGTGCGACACGTTTGCGTAATCCTTAACGGCCAGCGAATCAACAATGCAGTCAACAGGTAGTTGAGTGCTTTCCGTTAATGCTGCTTCAGTAACTCGAACGAAATTGTTCTCTTGAGTAGTGTTCATCTCTAAAACACCAAATCGGCAAGTGTCCGCAATAAAGAAAGCGCGAACGGCATCGATGTAGACACTCTCAAATTCACCAATTGACCATTGCTCTGCATGAATGCGATCTCGAATCACAGCTTCACGCTCTCGAATCATGCAGTCATAAACCTTGTTGTTGTATTTGATAGGAGCCTTAAGTGGACAAACGTCGAACTCAACGATGCACTGACCAATGATGGAGTCTGTCATTTGAACTGCTTGCGATTGTTCCGCCATATCAGTACTTACTAATTCTGTTGTTGATGCTTCTTGAGTCATGTTTTAAACCTCTTTTAAAAGACGTTTAAAGCTTATCTGCAAACAGTCACAAGCAAGGCAGCTGCCACGCGCGCGTAATAAAGATAGATAATATTTGCCCATCAAATATTGGAGTGAATCATGCTGCCAAAAATCCTAAAAAATGACATTCGAATGGAAGCGCTCTATGAGTTGACCGTCGAAGAATTTAACTCATTGCGGACTGTGATAAAGCGATTGGACATCATGGATGTATACAACGTCGATGCATCATTTTTGCCTTGGTTAGCTTGGTGGTTTCGAGTCGATGCCTGGAATGATGGCTGGAGCGAAGAACGTCAAAGAGAATCGATAGCGAATGCTCTCATTTTACGTAAGTACAAAGGAACAATCTGGGCAGTAGAGCATGCGCTTGAATTATCTCTATTCGAAGCAACAGTTGTACCGTGGTACGAGATGCTCCCAGAGGGTGAGCGAGGCACATTCCGCATCGATGCCATGCCGAGTGATAGCCGCAGTCTAACTCAAAGTGACTACGCCACATTCATTACTCTCACTGAAAGCAACAAGCAAGGTTCGCAGCACTGGAAGGGCAACATCAAGCACGACCCTAGTTTGGGTTCTGCATATGCAGCCCCAGTCATTCGAACTCGCAAACGCTGGACTTCAAAAAGCATTGTGCCACTGTACGTCTCCGACATATCTATCGAACCATCCAGCGCAACCATTCGCGAGCATGAGGGAACGATGTTAGTGTTTACGACGGTGAGCATGAGCGATGGTACAACAACACAAGACGTGCGGTATGAATCAAGTGACCCGACTATCGCCACTGTTGACAGTGATGGCCTAGTCTCCTATGTCAGTGAGGGTTCTGTAATCATTTCAGCTATATCAACGTTTGATAATGTCAGTCGAGCTGATTGTAAAATCACAACTATCGCTATCACATTTGTTATGTCAATTGGAACTAGTACGTCAGGTGTTGGATTTAGTTCGTCTGTTCCATTCGGAGGGTTAGAACCCCGTGAGTGGCATGAGCTCGCCGATACGGATTCTCTGAAAATTCATGTTGATACATTAAAGCTAACACGAAACTCCGCCTCGGTCGGCTCTCTGCTGTACAACAAGAACTACGCTGTCGGTGCAGTATTTTCAACGATGTCGTATGGATATTGGGATTTAAAATGGAGCGGATATGACGCGGTTACATTTGAATTTATTGATAGCGACGGCAATGAACATACGAGTAAGCCAATTCCGTTTTCAGGCTCGGGTGCCAACTACAGGATTGACGAGTTTAACTACGACTTAAATACCTACGATTGGCTGTATGACCGACGAAATCAAGATGTATATATTTATGTAAAGGACGGAAGTAGCGATGTCTAACGATTACTTTTCTTATGTGACCAACCTTGGTATCAACAAAATCGAAGCGGCGTACAACGCTGGGAAAACCATCAATCTGATCGAAATGGCGATTGGTGATTCGAATGGTGCTTACGTAGAGCCCGACGCTAGTTTTACTTCACTTGTTAACGAATTTTCACGAGTAGCACTCAATGACGCATCGACAGATGGCCACTTGATTCATGTCATTTCATATATAAAACCCACAGCTGAGACAGCAGAGCAAACGCTGCGCGAATACGGCATTTATGATGATGAGGGGGATATGATTATTTATGGTGCGTATCCAGAGTCACTGATTCCAAGCCTCGACAGCGCAGAGTACCTTCAGCTAGAAGTTGAGAACATTACAGAGTTAGAGAACGCTGATGTTGTGAATGTGACAGTAAGCCCTATTGTTCCTTACGCAACAGAAACTGAAGCGGGCATCGCCAAAATCATCAAAGAGGAAGATGTTGAAGCTGGCACTGATGACTCAAAAATCTTAACCATCTTTAAAATGTTGAAGCGTACAGCATCAACGATTCGCGCTGGCGTTGTTCAACTGTCTAATAAAACGGACGGCACCAGTGAAACCCTAGCCGCAACAGAAAAAGCTGTTGGAGAAGCTAAGGCGGCTGCAGATGCAGTTCAGGATGCACTGGACGACTTCAAGGCTGAGGATAATCCGTTTCCGCAATATTTGCACAATGACGAACACGCCACACAAGCACAAGCAGAGGAAGGAACAAGCGCAGGCGTTTGGATGTCCCCACTACGAGCTCGACAGTCATTTACTGCATGGTTATCTCAACTAGTTAATGGCACAAGTCAAACAACAGGTGCCAGTGAGTATGCTCTTGGTCTTGTGAACACAAAAGCAGAAAATGCTCAAAACACAGCAGACGAGAAATGGACAGCTCAAGATGCCACCGACACACAAAAGGGCATCACGACGCTCTCTCACAAGACTAATGGCACAGACAAGACTAAAGCAGCTAGTGAGTATGCTCTTGGGCTGGTTGAGAACATCGCCCAAGAGGCTATGTTAAACGGCGGCGTTGAATATGTTTTGGTTAAATCAGGTTCGTGCGACATTCCGCTTAAAAACAGCGCGCAAGGCACATACGCTGGCACAATCTCAACGGGCCTCGCTGTAAGCAGTCGTCGCCATAGCACAAACCGTTTTAAAGTAGTTTTAAAGACTGACGGAGGCGTTGAATCATCAAGCCCATCATCATGCTCATGGGGTGGCTATGTAGTTTGCCGTGAGGTCACGTATTGGAGTAGCACGCCAACCTTGGAGCTGGATGTTTTCGCATATGGTTCAAGCATTGTCTCCGGCAATTTCTCTGGTTATGAAGTTTGGGAGCTAAAAAAATGACACATTATCAACCGCTATTGCCACCCAAGAAAATTTATTTTTATTCACCATCAAAGGAGGTCTTTATACTCACCACGAACTACGTACTATTGCCACCCGATTACATAACCATGAGCTGCGATGAAATGTTAACCAAAGAAGCAGAGCTAGCAGTCAACCAAAATGAAACTAGCTGAACACCAAAGGGGACAAACTGTAACCGCATTCTGTCTCACTTAATCCCAGATAATCCCAGGTAGTCTCACATTAAAACGTGTTATTTTTGGTTTTCCGGTTTGTTATTTTTGGTTTTACGCCGTCACCAGTACCGCTGTTGAAAGTAATGCTGCCCGAACTTGGATCGGTTAACTGAACATTGCTAACAGTGAGGTTGTCGTTTTCTACGTCTGTCGCATTCGCAATAAGATCCGCTTCAGAGATAGAGAACACACCACTGTCTTCTTCAATATCCGGTAGCGTCACTGGCGTAGTTTCCGGGGTATCGTTCACCGCTGTCACTTCAATATTGAAGCTGCCGCTGTTGGTATTTAGGGTGTCATCTACCCCACCAATCACAATACCTTCATTGCCTTGGTCATCAACTGTCACGTCCACCTGAACGTCACCAAAGAAGTTCAGGTCTGGGTTGAACTCAATCAGGCCGTTTGCAATGGCATTGTTTAGATCGGCCACAGTGCCTTTCAGCTCAACGGAATCCGTACCATCACCGCTCACGGTTAGGTTGTAAGTAGTGATGAGCGTTGGGTTGAGCTCCAAGATACCGCTGTCTACATTAACATTGAGCACATACTCTGCGTTCGGATCATCTAACACCGCATCAACGTCTGTAATGCTGAAGCCATCAAGCAGTAACGGAGTATCCTCTTGTGTTTCAACATCCACTGTATTCACGAACTCTGGGCGGTCGTTAACAGCTTCTACTTCGACATTAACATCGAACTCTTTCGGTGTGCCTAGGCTTTGACTTCCATCTAAGCCAGTATCAACGGCCTGCACTTTAAACTCTAATGTGCCATTCCAAGAATTGTCGTTGCGATCGCCAGAGTTAAAGACCACTTTATCCAGATCTTGAGCATCAATCTCTAGAACGAACACACCGCCACCTTGATCGACAAATGCAGTGCCATCGGTGAGTTCAATGCTTGCACCGTCTGGCACATTCGCGATTTCTACACGAAGTGTTTCTGGATCGTTCTCTTCATAATTCGCACCATCACCAATCGACTCTTGCTTGTCGACCACGAGAGCATTGATATTGATTTCAATGTCTTCACCCTCATTACCTGAAACTAAGGTATCTGGGTTTACATCAACATCATCACCAATTGGATCAATGATCACTTTAAAGTTGCCAGTGTGTTCCGTAGGTACTTTAAGCAACTCTTCCTGTGTGAACGCTGTAATGCCAATATCAACTTCACCACTGAAGTTTTTCGGTGGTTGGATTTGAATTGAACCCAAATCAACAGATGTTTGTGTCAAATCATTCAGTTGAATACTCCACTCACCACCACCGTTGTTTTTCACCGTGTAATCAGGAGAGCTAGAAGTAACAATAAAGTCTGTCGGTAATCCAGTAAGCTTCAAGGAAACAAACTGCTCTGAACCATCATCATCATTTAGACTCACCGATACGCCGGAGCCTGACTGCGTCAATGAAATAAGAGTATCTTCATCACCTGTGACAACAATAGGTTGAGAAGGATCTGCACCACTTATCGTAATATCATCAACCACTGGTGTGATTTCAAACGACACGTTATCAGTGAAGGTGCGAACATCGGTATCGTCGCCAGGGTTAGCAAGCGTTGTTTGATCGATGATTGCTGTATCCGTGATCTCCCCTTCGATATTAATTTGAACGGTATTTTGACCGCCACCAACTGGGTAATTCTCTTTCGGCTTGAACAACACTTCATCCAATGCGCCCGCAGCAATTTCAGCAGCACTGAACTCGATACTTGTGCCTAATGAGTTGCCACTCGCGTCAACAAACTCACCTAACGTCGTGTCATCAAGCGTGAGCTTAATGTTGGTGAGCGTCTCTCTGCCCGCTTGCAAGCTATTACGGTTGTCAGCAAAGTCGACATTCAAGTTGAGCTGAATCAAGCCGTCTTCGTAGCCAATACCATCGTTGGTTGGGACATCATTGTTAAGGTCGTTCACTGGTTGCTTGTCAGCATCTAAGCCTAACGTACCAGTAATATCGACTGTAACATCTGGTGTCACATTGCTATCAAGAGGCTGATCACCCGAAGAACCTGGGACATCCGCAACTGGCAAGATCTGAACAGGTAGCGACTCTAGCGTCGTGTTTTCATCACCCGATTGAGTATCGGTGGTAACAAACAGAACTGGCAGCGTGAAGTCACCTGCCCAGTCTTCGGCAACACGTAGGGTCAAACCATCGAGGCCAGTAATGTTGCCACTCGCATCAATCGAGGCTTGGAACACGTATTTGCCGTCAACGAAGTCAACATCAGTGCCACCAATAACTAGGCCCGGAGGTACATCAGGTGATGAAGGGTCAATAACCAGCGTTAGGACATCTTCTACGCCATCGGCATTGATGGTGGTGACTTTCGATGACAATTGCGTACCCAAATCAACAGTATTGTCTTCGTTGCCATCAATTTGAACCGTGTTATCAAGGTCAATTTCAGCTGCTACGCTGGTTTGAGGCGTGATATCTGTTGGGAACTCAAGTGTGATGTCAGTTTGACGTTGAACTGTTGCGTCTTCTTCGACCGCATCTTCACCCAAGTCGTTCACTTGTGCGTAGATGGTTAAGCCAATTGAAGAAATACCGTTGTTATCACCGTCGTCGGTGTCATCATTAGGTGTAAGATCCAAACCTGCTGGCGCAATAATCGAGAAGTTCTCTTCATCAGTGATCGTCCAGCGACCACCACCTTCATTCGATGCACCAACAATGACTAGCTGATTCAAGATTTCTGGGTCAGTAATACTGAATTGAACCACCAATTGAGTCACGACTTCATCAGAAGAATCATCAAACTCTTGATATTTGATGATGTTAGCACCGGCTTGGCCACCAGCACTGGTGTTAATCGTGAAATCGATATGGCCTTGAGCATCGGCACGAACTACATCGGTCGTTGCACCACCAGATTCTTCAACCAGAAGACGAGTTTGATCAGCGACATCACCTGTTAAGCCCTCTGGTTCAACAACCGGATTCACCTGAACATTGACTGTACCATTGATCACGGTAGATGCGATGCCCTCACCCGGATTACCTGAGTCGACATACTCTGCATCAATTTCTTTCACCGTCACCTGTGTACTCAAGTTAAAGTCAGTACTTGAGTTCGGTTCAAGCTGAACTTGAATATAGCCATCTTGAGTGATTCTGGCAGAGAAGTCTTGCTCTGACTCATTGGTTCCCGGAGTGAGCGTAATACTGCCACCTGTCACGGTTTGCGCGACACCGTCAACATAAACAGTACTACCATTTGGGAAGCCACTGATTGTTAGGGCAGCAAAGAATTCGTCCGCATCCGGGCTTTGCGTTGCTGTCGGCTCCCAATCAATATTAATGCGCGTGTCTTCGTTGCCTTCAGAGCTAACGACATAGTTGTCTTGAGCATCAATCACAGGGGCAACTTTAACGCGGATTTCACCGGTTACCTCACGCGTATGACCATCGTTCTCAGTCACGATAGTGGTTGCTGTGATGGTAATATTTTCTGTCGACGAGGCTTCAGGTCGAATAACGATGCCCGAGTTTACGTTAGCATTGGTAATGTTAGCTTCGTAAATCGGTTGGCCTGATCCATCGTATCCAACAAACGTCAGGTCGATAGAGGCACCATCGTTATCAAACAGTTCTACACCATCAGGGATATTAGACAGCAATACCGTGATGGATTCTGAACTATCAGCGGGATTGTCTTTCAGCTCTCCTGACACCACGCTAAACGCGAGATCAACTTGACCGTTCTCATCGATTTCGGCTTCGATTCCTCGAACGGTACCATCATCGAACACGTTCCAAATGCCGGTTTTATCGTTCAGTTCGATGTCTGGGATATCCGCAACACCTTTCACCGATACAATCACCGATTGCGTGCCCAAAGAACGAACGTCCTGAGCGGCGCCACCTGATAGAGAGGCGTTGTCTTTCACAATACCTTCTACGTCGAACGTGAAGTCTTCATTACTGTGTAACGGAGGAAGCACTTCAACATTAGCAAGGCTTGATTCTGGAATCTCGTAGTAAAGAACATTACCGCCACTGTCTGTAACTGTATTGATTTGGCTTGAATTTGCTGTATCAAGCCAAACTAACGTCACACCATCAATGGAGAAATTGTCGATGCGTACAAACAGTTCTTCAGAGCCATCAATATCATCTGATGGGCTCATCGTAATGACCTCGCTCAACTGAAGCGGATCGTGGTCTGTCACTGGATCGACAGTATCTTGAGTTCGAGCGTTATCCTCAAAAATGTTGATGCGATTCACCACAAAGTCTGCTTGGTCAGCAACAGGGTTAACATCAATCACAATTTCTTCGGTTTCAGAACGCGCCGTTTCTTTGCCCGCCAGAGGGTTGGTACTCTCAGTCGTAATCGCGGTTACATCTAGCTTAATTTGGCCGGAGAAGTGCTCCGAAGGATCCACTTCAACCTCGTCAATACGACTCGCATCCACTAGGTATTTGCCACCCACTTCGGTAATAGGTGTACCATCAGAGTAAACCAACGTCGCATTGGCCCCCCCCTCAGTAAAGACGAGTTCGTATACGATGGGCTCTGGGTTGCTGATATCTTGCGTGTTCGCTTCAATGTCTAACTCAACATTGTTGCCATCTTCGTCAACGGTGTAATCGAAGGTGCTGCTAGCGTTCCATGTCGCAATATCTGCAACGGCATCGACCTGGATATTTAGACGTCCACCAATCGTATGGTCTGGCGCACCATTGTTGAGAATCTCAACTGTAATTCTTGGATTAAACCCTGCATCATTGGTTGAATAATGGCGATCAGGAACAAAATACAGGTTGTCTAAGCTTACAAACTCGCCGTTAAACGACTGAATAACATTAGACGCATCAAGCACTACTGTGTTACCCACAGGGGTTAGCTCAACATAGTTACCGCTACCATCACGATAATAGAAAGTGCCGTTGTGCGTGTTCGCGTTGCGAATAGTGATATCACCTAAACTCTCGTTACGGTCGATATCATGAAGGTTCACAACGAGATCAACTTTAGCTGGAGTAATATCTAATGTTGAAAGGTTATCTTGGGTATTCGCCGAGTCTACGCCTGCAACAATACCGCCTCGACCTTGGTCTTCAAATGCTAGAACGGTTGATGTATCGATTTGAGCGTTACGGTCAGTGATTGAGATATCAACATCAGCGTCGCTGGTATCGCCGTCGCCATCGGTCGCGACAACGTTAATAGTGAAATCAATGGAATCTGTTTCTGTATGATCAAGATCGTCATTCGGACGGAAAGACACGCGGCCGTCGGTTCGTACAATCAAACGACCGATTTCGGTATCCACTCCGTCAAGAACCTTGTGAACGAACACAACTTGGTTGCTGCCGTTTAAATCAACAGAGTCCGAGTCAACACCGTTTTGCTTGAAGTAAATTCCTGAGTTATCTGCGGTAAATGAGGTAATCTCTGCACCATCAGCACCGTAATTTAGGTCCCCTTCAACCGGGTCTGTAAACAGTTGTACTGTTCGACCACCCTGACCTTCTACGCGCGAGATTGATGCATCATAAATGGTTGGAACGTCATCAGTAATAGAAACAGGCAGGGTGATTCCAGCCGTGTCACCATCAACATCTGTAGCAAATACAGGAAGGTTGAGGGTTAGCTCATCCTCCCCTTGTACAGGATGATCTAATATCCCTTCCAAGGTAAATTTGTAAGAGCCATCAGCATTCAGTTCTAAGGTGAATACTGAGTTTCCATCCGGAGTCTGCCCTTGATAGGTGTAGTTGTTGTTGCTTACTGCAGTTTGAACTAACGTCACCGCGAGGCCACCTGAAGTGACTCCCGGGATCGGATTAGAAGTAAGATCCAACTGGTAAGAGACAACGGTATCTGCCCCTTCCACCGTATCGAAATTACCCGTTGCTTCTAGGCTGTCTTTATTGGTCAACTGCGAGCCGTCAACTAAGTCATCCTCGTCTAATGAAAGCGCGTCGGCTGATGTGATTTCAGGAATATCATCAACAATGGTGATTGGAAGGTTCAGTGATGATGACGTATCACCATCAAAATCTGTAACTGTAATTGGGATATCAATGACAAGGTTGTTTTCACCTTGAACAGCGTCATGGTCGATTGGCCCCAATAGTTCAAATTGGTAGCTGTCGTTATTCGCATCAAGAGACAGCGTGAAGATCTTAGTTGATGTGCCAGTAATGACCGCTTCATAACTGGTTACACCACCAACCGAGCTCACCACATTCAACTCGATACTGTTGCCGTTGGAAGTTAACCCTGACACAACAGAATTAAGGTCGGAAACTTGATAGCTGACAATCTCATCCGCCCCATCAACAACTTCAAATCCACCAGTTAATACCGTTGAATCGCTACTTGTCGTATCAGAGCCACCAGCAAGATCATCTTCATCAACGGTTTGTTGACTAGAGTCTGTCACTTTCACAATCGCTGGAACATCGTCCACCACGGTGATCGGCAAGGTGATGTTATTGGACACATCGCCGTCAAAATCGGTCGCGTTGACTGGGAAGTTGATGACTAACGAGTTTTCATCGTTACCCGCAGGATGATCAAGTGCACCCAACAGTTCAAATTCATAACTGTCTGCTGAACCATTTAGCGTCAGTTTAAAGACGGTGTCCGTCGTACCTTGTACATAAGCTCGGTACTCAATCACACCATTTGAATTTGAAAACTCAACCAACTCAAGCGGTTGACCACCTGAGGTAAGTCCAGAAACAGGCGACGTTAAGCTATCCAACTGGAAGCTAACGATAGAGTCGGCACCATCAGTAACGTCAAAGTTGCCGACAATGATATTGGATTCTGGCGTGTCGTCCGAACCTTGGCTTGGAATATCATCCTCATCCACAGACAAGGTACTACCAGAGCTAATAGCATCAATGGTTGGTTTGTCATCTACGATCGTCACTGGCAAGGTCGCAGTGATGGTATCGTTGTCGCCATCCGTAATCTTCACAGGTAGATTCAACAAAATCTCATCAGAGTTAACCGCGTGATCTAACTGACCAGATAACTCAAATTCGTATTTACCATCTTGATGAAGTGTCAACGTGAAGACCGTCACTCCACCCGGAGTTTGTCCCACGTATACAAGCGCGTCAGCAGTTGAAGCGCCAACGTCTTGAGAAAGTGTTACCTCTTCTCCATTCGATTTCAGGTTCGGGATTGGATTTGAGCTTAGATCCAATTCGAAAGCATCAATACCATCTGCGCTAGTGACTTCGAACTCACCTGATACCGTTAATGGCTCTTTAGTACCATCAGAACCGAGAGGTAAGTCATCTTCGTCGACACGCAGACTTTCAATATTGGTAACAACTGGAACATCGTCCACAACGGTAATTGGCAATGTGAAGGCTGGTGAAGTATCACCATCATTGTCTGTCGCCGTCACAGGGAGGTTAATAACAATCTCGTTTTGCTGATTACCATCTGGATGATCAAGCGGCTTCTGTAAATCAAACTCATAGGAGTTGTTCGTTGCATCCAGCGTCAGTTCGAAAACCACTTCAGCAGGATTGCCAGCGACACCTTGGTATACGTTCACGCCGTTTGCGCTAGAAGACAGAACTAAGGTGATAGCTTCACCATCTGAAGTCAGTGACGCAACAGGGGTGGTCAGGTCACTCAGCTGAATAGAAGCGACTTGGTCAGCACCTTCGGTGATATCAAAAGTACCTGAAATAACAGTATCTTCTGCACTTGCAGCATCCGTACCTGCTGGTAGGTCATCTTCATCAACGGTTTGTTCGCTGCCTACTAGTAAACCATCAATGGTCGGAACATCATCCACAACCGTAATTGGTAAGGTGATGTTGTTCGACACGTCTCCATCAAAGTCAGTCGCGTTTATCGGTAAATTGATGACCAGTTCATTTTGGCCATCAGCATTTGGATGATCGAGAGGAGCAAGCAAATCGAACGTGTAGCTATCATCAGAGGTATCGAGGGTCACACGGAATACCGGTGTCGTCGTGCCATCAATACGAGCTTCGTAAACAGAAACGCCACCTGCGTTTGATACTTCAACCATAACCAGAGATTGACCACCAGAGGTCAGGCCTTGTACTGGCGTCGTTAGGTCAGAAACGCCGTACTCCACAATGCCATCAGAGCCATCAGTCGCGATGAAGTTACCTGCAATGCTGTTCGACTGCGTACCATCAGATCCGACTGTTGGGATATCGTCCTCGTCAACCGTTTGCACACTTGTGGCTTCGATGCCACCAAGTGTCGGTTTGTCATCAACGATCTTGACAGGAATTGTCTCAGCAGACGTGTCGCCATCAAAATCTGTTGCGATGATTGGGAAGTTAAGCGTTAACTCATCACTATCAACAGCATGATCAATTGGCCCTTCTAGCGTGAAGTTGTAAGAGCCATCAGTATTCACTGTTAGCGTAAAGACCGCTTCAGTACCCGCTGTCGCCTCGTAAGTAAAGCTTCCATCACCATTTGCAGTTTCCGTCAGTGTGACTGCCACGCCTTGTGATGTAAGGCCAGCCACTGGTGTTGCAGACGCGTCAAGCTGATAGCTCACCACTCGGTCCGAGCCTTGTGTGGTGGTGAAGTTGCCATCGATTGAAATCGGGCCAGTCTGATCTGAGCCAATCGTACTTAAGTCATCTTCATCAACGGTAATCGCATCGACATCGGTAATAGTTGGCTTATCATCCACGATGGTGACTGGGATCGTTTCTGTGGTGGTATCACCATCAAAATCCGTTGCGATGATTGGGAAGTTCAGTGTCAGTTCATCACTGTCTGTCGCATGGTCGATTGGACCTTGAAGCGTGAAGTTGTATGAGCCATCCGTATTCACGGTCAGCGTAAATACGGCTTCAGTTCCTGCTATCGCTTCATAAGTGTAGCTACCGTCGCCGTTTGCAGTTTCCGTCAGGGTCACTGCCACACCTTGTGATGTTAGGCCATCAACTGGCGTTGCAGCAGCATCCAATTGGTAGCTTACTACCCCATCAGAGCCTTGCGTTGTAGTGAAGTTGCCATCGATTGAAATTGGATCTGAGCCGTCAGAGCCAATCGTCGCTAAATCATCTTCATCCACACGGATTGCGTCTACGTCAGTGATCGTTGGTTTATCATCAACGATGGTGACAGGCAATGTTTCTGTCGACGTATCGCCATCAAAATCTGTCGCGATAATCGGGAAATCAATTTGTAGGCTGTCGCTATTCACCGCATGGTCTAGTGGGCCTTGCAGAGTAAAGGTGTAGCTGCCGTCTGGCTTCACCAACAATTCAAATACGGCATTGCCATCTGCTGTAGCAGTGTAAGTAAAGCTACCATCACCATTTGCCGTCTCAGCAAGCACGACAGGATCACCATGAGAGGTTAACCCTGATACTGGATCTGCTGTTGCATCAAGCTGGTATTTAACAACGCTGTCCGAGCCTTCCGTTGTGGTGAAAGAACCCGACATAAACGCATCATCGTTTTGGTCTGATCCAATTGTGGCAAGGTCATCTTCATCCACCGTGAGTGGAACAACGTTGTCGATGGTTGGAACGTCATCAGTAATCGTGACGGGAATGGTCGCGGTTGTCGTATCACCGTCAAAGTCTGTTGCAATGATTGGGAAGTTCAGAACTAATTCATCGCTGTTTAACGCGTGATCAACCGGACCTTCCAGACGGAAGTTGTATGTGCCATCAGCATTCACATTCATGGTGAAGACCGGATTGCCATCCGCGGTAGCCACGTAAGTGAAGCTGCCATCGACATTTGCAGTCTCTACCAAAGTAACAGGCTCACCTTGAGAGGTTAACCCCAAAACAGGATCGGCCGTTGAATCAAGTTGGTAGCTCACCACACTGTCTGAACCTTGAGTAGTCGTGAACGCGCCTTCAACAAACACTGCGTCACTTTGGTCTGAGCCAATGCCTGATAGATCATCTTCGTCTACAGCCAGAGGCACAACATTATCGATGATTGGTGCATCATCCGTAATGGTGACTGGAATGGTTGCCGAAGTCGTATCACCATCAAAGTCGGTGGCAATAATTGGGAAATCAATAGTCAGGCTGTCGCTGTTGGCGGCATGGTCAATCGGGCCTTGCAGCGTAAAGTCGTACGTACCATCTGTTGCTACATTCAACGTGAAGACAGGATTGCCATCTGCGGTCGCAACATAGGTAAAGCTGCCGTCACCATTCGCGGTTTCCACCAAGGTAATCGCCTCACCTTGAGACGTTAGCCCCGCAACAGGATCAGTAGTTGAATCCAGTTGGTAGCTCACCACTCGGTCAGAGCCTTGAGTGGTCGTAAACGCGCCTTCAACAAACAGATCGCCGCCTGGGTCTGAGCCCACACCGCTAAGGTCGTCTTCATCGACACTCAACGCATCCACCGCTGTAATGGCCGGTACATCATCAACAATCGTGACTGGAATGGTTTCAGTAACGGTGTCGCCATCAAAGTCGGTTGCGATAATTGGGAAGTTAAGTGTCAACTCGTCACTATCAACCGCGTGATCAATCGGCCCTTCTAGCGTGAAGTTGTAAGAACCATCAGTATTTACAGTCAGCGTAAAGACCGCTTCAGACCCCGCTGTTGCTTCGTAGGTAAAGCTGCCATCACCGTTTGCGGTTTCTGTTAGCGTTACCGCTACACCCTGCGACGTTAAACCGTCCACTGGTGTTGCAGAAGCATCAAGTTGGTAGCTCACTACTCGGTCAGAGCCTTGTGTCGTAGTAAACGCGCCATCAATAGAAATGGGATTGCTTTGGTCTGAGCCAATTGACGCTAGATCATCTTCATCAACCGTGATTGCGTCGACGTCAGTAATCACTGGCTTATCGTCCACGATCGTCACAGGGATAGTGGCGTTTGTGGTATCGCCATCAAAGTCGGTCGCGATGATTGGGAAGTTGAGCGTCAACTCGTCGCTATCAACAGCATGATCGATTGGGCCTTCAAGCGTGAAGTTATAGCTTCCATCAGTATTCACTGTCAGTGTAAAGACCGACTCAGTGCCTGCTGTTGCTTGGTAGGTAAAGCTGCCATCACCGTTTGCGGTTTCAGTTAGCGTGACTGCCACGCCTTGTGATGTAAGGCCGTCAACTGGTGTTGCAGAAGCATCGAGCTGATAACTCACCACTCGGTCCGAGCCTTGTGTGGTGGTGAAGTTGCCATCAATTGAAATCGGGTCAGTCTGATCTGAGCCAATCGTACCTAAATCATCTTCATCAACGGTAATCGCATCGACATCGGTAATGATTGGCTTATCATCCACGATGGTTACTGGGATCGTTTCTGTGGTGGTATCACCATCAAAGTCCGTTGCGATAATTGGGAAGTTCAGTGTCAGCTCATCACTGTCTGACGCATGATCGATTGGACCTTGCAGCGTGAAGTTGTATGAACCATCCGTATTAACGGTCAGCGTAAATACGGCTTCAGTTCCGGCTGTCGCTTCATAAGTGTAGCTACCGTCGCCGTTTGCAGTTTCCGTCAGCGTCACGGCCACACCTTGTGATGTAAGGCCGTCAACTGGTGTTGCAGAAGCATCGAGCTGATAACTCACCACTCGGTCAGAGCCTTGTGTGGTGGTGAAGTTGCCATCAATTGAAATCGGGTCAGTCTGATCAGAGCCAATCGTTCCCAAATCATCTTCATCAACGGTAATCGCATCTACATCAGTAATGGTCGGCTTATCATCCACGATGGTAACAGGCAATACGATTTGACTTGTGTCACCATCGAAATCGGTAGCAATAACATTAAAATCGAGGGCTAAGCTGTCGCTATTTGCCGCATGGTCGATTGGACCTTGCAGCTCAAAACTGTACGAGCCGTCGGTATTCAAAATTAATGTGAAGACTGCGCTGCCATTTGCCGTTGCGCTGTAGGTATAACTGCCGTCTGCATTTTGCGTTTCGGCAATGGAGACGGTTTGCCCTTGAGATTGCAGGCCATTTAAAGGATCAGCATTTACATCCAACTGGTACTTTACGACGCCATCAGAGCCCTGAGTTGTCGTGAAACTGCCTTGCGCGAGCACAGAATCACTTTGATCGGAGCCGATGCTTGATAAATCATCTTCATCGATGGCTAGTGCATCAACGCCATCAATCGAAGGAACGTCATCTTGAACTTGAATGACAATTTGCGCTGCTTCTGGTGTGTTCGAACCTTCGGTAATCGAGGAGCGATCGCCATCTGCATCTACCGCATAAAGTGGCAGTGAGAAAGTAAGCGAGTCATCGTTAGCACCCGTATGGTCAAGTTGTTCATACAAATTGAATTGGTATTCGCCCAATGCAGGTGCATCAATCGCCACATCAAATACGGTGATACGCACGCCATCCAGCTCGATGAAGCCTTCGTAAGTGCGCACGCCGTTACTCTCGGACGCAAGTTCCAGTTGAACAACCTGCCCTTGAGATTGGAGTTCTCCACCAACATTAAACTCTGTAGGTTCCAACTCATAGTGCTCAATGATGTCACTTCCGAGCGCTGTCATGATCGACCCAGTACCACTTGTTAGTACCGCGCCTTCCTGTGAACCTTGGTCAACCCCCGCCTCGTCTAAAGACAATCCCGTGACGTTTTCAATCACTGGATCATCGCCATCAATAACGGTTGTTGTGAAATCGATAGACGCTTGAGTGCTGTTACCACCAATATCTGCGCCTGTAATATCAAAAGCGATATTGATTTGATCGCCGACGATCGATACTTGGCCATCAGCAACAGACGCGACGTGGTCAATACCCTGGCTAACCGTGGTAACGACCTCTAACTCTAAATCACGGCCTAAAGATGTCGCTTCGATCTCGATACGAAGTACTTCGTTACCTTCTTGGGTACCGATAATGGCATTTTGCGCTTCGTCATAAACGAACACTACTGGCTGACCACCAGAAGTAATATCACTGTTAAGCTCAGTTAACAGCGACTCTAATGAGGACGTCTCAGGTACAAATGAAGCAGCATCAAGTGCGAGATCACCAGCTTCAACCTGCACAGTGGAAGAAATGGTTTGCGGGTAGCTTGATAGAGAAATGGAGCCTTCTACTACTTGAGAAGAAAGAGATTGGCCACCATCGGCAAAAACCGTGACATTTAAGCCGTCAGGATCATCTTCAGTATCCGTGTTACCTGTCGGAGCTGAGGTTTCAAAAAACGTTGAGGCCAATACTTCAGGGTTATTGTATTCAACAGTAACAAAGCCCGCATTCGCAGAACCGGAACCACCGCCTCCGCCAGGACCTGCAGCAGTTGCTTCTAAAATGGCGGTAGGGTCGGCACCTTCCAAAATGGCTTGTTGAATCGCAGCCACGTCTTCTGCACCAAACTCAGCGTTTGCCGCTGCCGTTGGGTCAACATTGACTTGTCCGTCAACAGGCGCTTGAACGACCGCTTCCGTCGGTGCAGCTTCAGATGTCGGCGCTGGTATGCACGCCACACAATTCTCGTCTATTAGATAAAGAGAACCTTCCGCTATCACTTCAATTGAAGCGCCATTTTCCGTGATGATTACATCACCCGGGACCAATACATCTCCGACGTTAATCGCTCTAACCTTCCCCTCAAGGTTTAAAGCGTAAACATCCCCTTTGACAGCATCTACTAATACTTCTTGCGGCACAGCTTGTGTACTCATCTGACCCCCGCTAAATGGCTAACGTCTTAACGCTAGATCTTTATAAATTATTCTAGTTTATCGAAATGTGATTTACATATTCTCATAGGTCGATTTAACTAACTATTGCGTCAATAAACAATCATATTTTGCAGTTTCGTTAATGGTCAGATACGAAAACTGCACCTAGTCACAATTATGTGAAACCAAAAAAGCACTAAAATACCAACCAAAAATATGAAAACAATAGACTATTAATGAAAGCTTAGTATTTATAAATAAAAAGACGAAGTGACGTGAAATTATGAAGTTAAAACTAGTCCGCCCGTACCGATAAGAAGCGGCAAAAATGCGAACAAAATGTCGTAGCTTGAAGATCGTTTCGCAAGTCGGATAAGGAAAGGTGAAGAGAAAAACATCACCATCAAATACTGAACGACATAGTCAGACGGAATCAGAATCAACATCAGAACATGTGTTAATACGTGGATAGACACTCCCCACGAATGAGGTTTGGTACGCATCATCAAGGCAAATGAAAACAAAAAGCTAATGGCAACAGGCATAAATTACACTTAATCAATAATAATTCTCATTTTCAATGTTATGTTATCGTCCTTATTCCTTCAACTCAGTTTTGTCTATTGTTTACATCGGTATTATCAATCAACATAATAAGTAAAATTATCAATGAATTTTTTCCTAAACGTTTGCGTAATCGCTAACCTTCTCTTAACCTTGATTTGAGGCTTTCATCACGGTTTTTCCATTGCTATAGTTCATCCATCAAAACGAACAAGACCATTCGAGGCATGGAGCTTCCTCGTTAATCTCAAGATGAGAAGAAGTGGTACCGACAAAATTCGGCAGATTTAAGAGGGTCAAATAATGGAAATGAACATGGTTGAGATTCTAGGCTACGCGGCTTCTATCATGGTTGCTATCTCACTAACTATGAAAGATATCGTTAAGCTTCGTATCCTTAACTTTATCGGCTGCGCACTTTTTACAGCGTACGGTTTGATGATCGATTCATGGCCAGTAGTTCTAACTAACGGCTTTATTGCATGTGTTAACGTGTACTTCCTTGCTAAAATGCAGCAGGAAAAAAAAAGCCTAGCGCCTGAAGAAGCCTAGGAAAAACGATTTTGGAAAGCCCGTAAGTATCATGCTTACGGGCTTTTTTGTTTGCCAAATTTTCAGCACACTGAATCGACGGACGAAAAACAACATTAAAAGTCGTTTTTGAACATCAACACTTGGCGTTATACTCGCGAGAAAGGTTATCTGAAATACAGAGGTCATCATGAATATTGGTGCAGTTGCGAAATTAACAGGGTTGTCTTCTAAGTCGATTCGTATGTACGAAGACAAAGGCATCATCTCGTCACCAGCTCGCAACGATTCAGGCTATCGCGAATATTCTGACAAACACATCCAAGAGCTCAACCTTGTTTCCCGAGCGAAAAACGCAGGATTTTCACTGCAAGAATGCAAAGAATTTGTGCAACTGGCGCACAATCCAAATCGCAAGAGCAGCGAAGTGAAAGCGCGTACGATGGATAAACTTCATGAAGTGGAGCAAAAGATCGCTCACTTGTTGGAGATTAAAAAGCAATTAGAAGGTTGGGTTTCATCTTGCCCAGGCGATGCCGAGAGCCGATGTCCAATCATTGACGAGCTCACCAAGTAAGCTCGCCAACATTTCCATTTCGTTTTAATTTAATGAACATAGCTTTAATGGTAAGTGCACATACGCTTGCCATTGAGTTTAATTATATTAAAAGGTGTCTCGTAGATATCTTCGAACGTGGATGCCTGAATCACCTTCTCTACCTTGCCAGTAGCAACCACTTTGCCCTTCTTCAACGCCAGGATCTTGTCGGAGTAACAAGCCGCAAAGTTAATATCATGAATCCACTACGACCATAGCTTTATTCATATCGTGAGCAAGGCGCTGAACAACTCTCATGATCTGCAATGAATGTTTGATATCAAGGTTATTCAATGGCTCATCAAGGAAAACATAATCGGTATCTTGTGCAATCACCATCGCAATAAACGCCAACTGTCGTTGACCACCACTTAATTCATCTAAGAACTTATCTTGAATTTCTTTTAGGTCTAAGTAGTCGATTGCTTGGTCGATGATCGCATGGTCATCTTTGGACAAGTTGCCTTTTGAATAAGGGAATCGTCCAAATGAGACCAACTCTTTGACAGTAAAACGCATCGTAATCGTGTTTGCTTGGCGTAGCACCGCCAAGTTTTTCGCGAGCTCTTTGGTATCCCATTCAGCAATCTCTTTGCAATCAATCATGACACTCCCGCCATCTCGATCGGTCAATCGCGATGCCATCGAGAGCAAGGTACTCTTCCCTGCCCCATTAGGGACCAATAATCGATGTCACCTTCCCTTTCTCAAATTGGGTATCCGCGCCATCAACCACTTTGTTGGAACCAAATGCTTTGGTTAATTTATCTATAACTATCATGTTTATACGACTTTGTTTTTCAGCAGTAGATACAAGAAGTAGATACCACCAATAAAGTTAATCACCACGCTCAGCGTCGTTTCAAATGAAAACAGGTTTTCTATAATCCACTGCCCCGACAACAAGGCACAAATTGCCATCAATGAACAACCGACTAACAAGATACGATGCTGGTAAGAGTGGAACATTTCACGGCTCAAATTCGTCACCAATAAGCCAAAGAACATGATGGGCCCAACCAACGCAGTAGAAATAGCGATGAGCACCGCAGAGAGAACAAAAACGTTGCGCGTCACATTAGGGACATCAACCCCAAGACTCTTAGCATTGTCTTGGTCTAGCCAAAAAACATCTAAAGTACGATGCATGCGATACAACAACCAGCAAACGATGAGCAATATTGGTGAACTGAGATACACCAAGTTCACCTTCACATTATTGAAACTCGCGTACAGTTTAGATTGCACAAACGCAAAAGTATTTGGGTCCATAAGAAAGGAAAAGAACACCGCAATGTTGTTAAACAACTGCCCAAAGATCAGCCCAACCAATAGCAAAGTGATGAGGTTGCGCCCGCCTTTTGAAAAATAAAACCCAAACAGCAATAGCGAAAATCCCACCATGACCAGCACAGCAATCGAGAAGTTGATGTAGACATTCAGAACGAGAGCGCTTAAACCACCAAACAACAAAACAATCAGTACTTGCGTTAACACATACAACGCATCAAACCCCATGATGCTTGGAGTAAGAATCCGGTTGTGGGTAATGGTTTGGAACACCAACGAAGATTGAGCAATCGCAATACCCGCCAATACCATAGCTAACACTTTAGGCACACGTCGCGACAAAAAGTACTGGTAGTTATCTGCTGTTAAGCCAATACCAATAAACAAAAAAGCAAAAAGCAGCGCGACGGCTGCCAATAAGAACAGTTTCTTGGAATCACGCATTTTGCTTACCTCGCAACAACATCGCGATAAACACCACACCGCCCAAGATACTGATTACAATTGAAATCGGCATTTCATGAGGGAAGATGATCAATCGGCTAACCAAGTCACACGCCAAAACTAGTATTGCCCCGTACATAGCGGTAAGCGGGATATTGCGTTTGAGATTGTCACCGTAGAAGTAACTGACTAAGTTTGGAACGATGAGCCCTAGAAACGGCAGTTGACCTACAATCATCACCACACTGGCTGACATTACCGACACCAAAAGTACGCCTAACGTCACCACTTGCTGATAGTTCAGCCCAAGGTTTACTGCAAAGTCTTTACCAATGCCAACCGCAGAAATGCGTGCCGCAAATAGGTAACTTAAAAGAGCGACGGGAACAGCAAGATAAAGCAGCTCAAAATCCCCACGCAAAATGTTTGCAAAGTTTGCCACGCTCCATGCTGACAGGCTTTGTAGTGCATCGTATTTGTAGGCAATGAAAGTAGTGACAGCGTCAACAACGTTACCAAAGATAATGCCCACGAGCGGCACAAACACGACGCTTTTGAATTGAATACGTTGAATGAACTGGACGAACATCAAGGTACCCAGGATAGAGACAGCAAAGACAAGCCAAAGCTGTTCGCCATTACCAAAAAACACCACACTCATCACGTAACCAAGCATGGCACACTCAATCGTGCCTGTTGTTGAAGGCGCGGCGAATCGGTTTTGGCTAATTTGCTGCATCACTAATCCAGCGATGCTCAGCCCTGCTCCAGCAAGAAGAATGGCAAATAAACGTGGAACCCGGCTAGTAAAGAAAAGTTCTAGTGCTTTTGCATTGCCCGAAAACAACTGTTGGGGTGTCATATTTGCCACCCCCAACAAACAACGATGCAACGCTTAGAACAACAAGAACAAGCAATAACTTTTTCAAAGTTAACCTCAGCGTACTTCGCTTACAGATCGATGGTGTGTTTAATTTCACTCACCATCTTTTCTGTGGCAGTTACACCGGACATCGCTAAGTACCAAGCATCAACGTCTAGGAAGGTAACTTTCTTGTTCTTGTAAGCCGAAGTTGCTTTAACCAAATCGTTATCCAACGCTTTAGCGAGGTCATTGTCAGACTTTGCGTGAAGTGTGTTTCTATCAATAACGAGGATGTTTTTCGGGTTGGCTTCGCGAATAAACTCATAAGAAATGACGTCACCATGCGTGCCCGTTTTGAGATTCTTCACAGTCTCTGAAAAGCCAAAATCTGAGTAAATCGTGCCAAAACGAGATTTCGCACCAAATGCACTGATGTTGTCACCAATGCTTAGAATTGTGAGTGCATCATTATTGTTGGTTTGGCTGTAATCACGAATCGCCTTGAACTGTGCATCCAGGTTTTCAATTTTTTGTTCAACCTTTTCTTCCATATTGAAGATCTTGCCAACGTTGCGCCATTGCGCTTTTGTGCCCTGCCAGTAGCCTTCATTCTCACCTGATGCGAGCACAACTGTTGGTGCTATTTCACTTAACTCATCGTATTTTGACGAACCGCGAGGACCAACCAAAATCAAGTCCGGCTTTTGCATGTAGATGGTTTCAAAGTCTGGTTCGAAAAGACTACCTGCCGATGTGTAATGAGTCTTGCTGTATTTAGATAAGTACTTTGGAAGATGGGAGGCGTTCGATACCGCTACTGGATCGATGCCAAAACTATCCAGCATATCGAGCGGGCCAAAGCCAATCACAACCACTCGTTTGGGGGATTGTTCAACTTCTGTCGTTCCCATGTAATGGTCAATTTTGACGGTTGCAGCAAAAGAAGGTGAAATTATAAGCAGCGAAAGAATTGCCGCACTGACGAGTTTTTCCACTTTCAAGCCTTAATGAGATCCGTTATCATGCGCATTCGCAATATATCCTTACTCAAACAGGCATTCAACCAATTATTCGATAAGTTTACATTCGTTACACTTTTAAATAGGCTTATTAAATCAAAAAATTACACCATACAGATATCTAATTTGAGACGGTAAGCGCAAAGTTGTCATTTTGATATTTATCAACTCAGTGAATGTTTATACTAGGTTTAAATGACTCACTAGAAAGGACTAGATAATGAAGAAGTTAGCATTGGTTTTATTTGTCGCTGCACAATTGATGGCTTGTACTGAAGTTGGTAGTGAAGCATGGTGTAACGATATGAAAGAAAAGCCAAAAGGCGAATGGACAGCAAACGAAGCGTCTGACTTTGCTAAGCACTGCGTTTTCTAATTCCAAAATAAGCGCTTATCGCTCTTAGCAAAAAATGCTCATGATGACCCACAACATTTTGTATTTCGGAATTCAAACGTTGTGGGTTATTCGTAGGCACCAATAAATGCTTTTAGTGCCGTTTCATCAACAATCTCAAGCCCCTGCTCGCCTTTTCTGATCAAACCTTTGTCCATCAGATCTTTTACCGCTCGGCGATAAACACGCCCCGAAGTGCCAAATCTTTCGGCTTCTTGGTTTACTTTGCCAAATCCACCCAACAAGGTATTGGTCTGTTTTTGCACCAACAAATCATAAGCAATGTTGTAAGTAATTGGGTGTAACAATCGATTGGTGTAGATGTCCATTGAATCCTGATAATCCTCCGCCAAAGCAGAAGCAAAGAAGAACATCATGTCAGGTTGCTGATGCAGCGCCTCAGTCAGTTTTTGAATACAGATGATATCCACTTGCATGTGTTCATCAGCTACCACATTCCATTGGCAAGGCGTTTGCGTAAAGTACTCCATTTCACCATAGATATGATAGTCGCAATTGGCTTCACCCAATTGGAAACGGCGACCGTTGGCTGCAATGATACTCATCGAAACTCGCCCCACTGGCACAACATACAGATATTGAAGCTGCTCACCTTGGCGAAGGATCTCTTCACCAGAGTCAAAGTATCGACTGCCGACTTGGCATTGATAGATTAAGTCGCGAAACTCAGCACTTTTCTGTTCTAAAAAGCTTTTGAAACGTCCGGTTGGGTAAGGGCTGATTTTCACGTGAGTTTCTCTTTAATGACAACAATCTCAAATAGATTGTACTCGCTTGAATCGTTTGATAACAGCCAATAAAAAAGCGACACCAAGGTGCCGCTTTAAAAATTAACTAAGCTGTGATCTGGTTAACTCTGTGCAATTAAGGCTTCAAGAGCAGCGTAAGACGCTAAACGCTCCCCTTCCATCATCACTTGCGCTTCGTCTACGTACTGCCCTACACCTTCTTTCACATCCTGCTGATACAAAACTACATTGTTCAGAATGGAGGCAACATTCAGACCACGCAAGCGACCGACAGTAAACAGAGCCGAGGTTTCCATATCCGCGCCGAGAATACCTTTCTTGTTCCAGTATTCGCAAATCGCTTCTTCGTCGTCGGTGTAGAAGCTGTCATGGGAGCGAACCACACCTAAATGATAGCGCGCCTCTTTTTCGGCTAAATAGTTGTCCAGCGCTTTCAGTAACGAGAAGCTTGCGTAAGCCGGATACGAAGAGCGAACGTATGCTTTCGAGCCTCCTTCGTCTCTGACCGCGCCTTCAGCCACTATCAACTCACCGAGTTGAATGCCTTTTTGCATTGCACCAGCCGACCCCACACGAATCACGTCTGTCACACCACACTGCTTTAGCTCTTCCACCGCAATGATCATAGATGGCGCGCCTATGCCTGTACTGCACACTGAGATGAGCTGACCTCGGTATGTGCCCGTAAACACTCGATACTCACGGTTTTCAGAGACCAGTTCTGCGTTATCAAACAATGTAGCAATACGGTTTGCTCGATCTGGCTCACCACAGACGATCACTCGAGGTGCTATTTGAGTACTGTCTACACCAATATGGGGTTGTTTCATCATTGGCTTAACCTTGAGCTGCCGCTTGAGTTAGGGGCTTCTCACCGTTGCGTTTTGCGCTACGTGCCCACTCTCTTGTACCGTTTGCTGCGATGAACATGAGAATCGCGTATTGAACCGACATTGCGTACACACCTTGTGTCGCGTAAATACCAACGCTGATGATGTTGATTACGACCCAAAGAATCCAGTTCTCAACGTACTTACGTGTCATCAAGATTTGCGCCACGATAGAAAGCACTGTAATGGTTGCATCCCAGAATGGGAAAGCATCTGGCTCTAAGACTGGCTCAGACAAACCTGCACCGAACACATTTAGCGTATCAACAGCAATGTTAGCCAACGCAAAGAAGAATGGGTCGATGTAAATCGTTAACATCGCAATCGCAACAATGCTTACTGAACCTGTCGCGATCAGCTTCTGTTTGCTTAGCCAACGCACCTCAAGTGTCTCACCTTGTGCATTTGGTCTTGTCCATGCATACCAGCCATAGATGTTGGCGCAGAAGAAGAACAGTTGAAGCAGAAGCAATCCGTAAAGCTGAATCTGGAAAAAGATAACGGCAAAAAGTGTTACGTTCAGCAGACCGAACAAGTAGTTAATGGTTTTTTCTTGGCTCGCAAACCAAATACAAAGCAGACCGAAAACCGTACCAAACGCTTCGATCCAGCTCATTGCATAGCCACCACCAATAGGAATGTTAACAAGGGTATTGTTGATGTCTAACAGGGCAAACAGGTCCATGAAGATGTCCTTTATTATTGTGCTTGGGATGCGCTCATCTTATTGCCTCGCAGCAAACAAAAAGGAGGACATTTGTCCTCCCTTTGATGTATCCGATCATAAATCAGATCAATAATTGTTTTAAAGTGCTTTGATGCCACTTGTAACCCTATGGCGTTTACGACTCATGCCCTAAATAGCGCTTTTTGAAAGATGACGCAGAGGCAAAAAATGCAGTTGCAATGAACGTAAAAGCGATGCCCGACAAATAGACGAATTCTTCGTTTGCGAGCAGTTCATAAACACTGACTACAAATACGAACAATACCAACATTACAGCGATACGATGAAACCACGGTCTCTTAGTTGAATACTGTGCGTATCTCTTAACAAACATAAAAATTTCCATTCACCATGATAATTTATAAATCCATTTATATACTCTTCTAATAATAAGCTTTCCTGTGAATTTCTACACGATATCTTTCACTTTACGCACAAAAAATCACACTTTGATGGGCTTATTATGTAAAAAGAAGGCATTCACTTTCTAAATCCATTCAGAAAGCTAACCATTATAAGTTTAGATAAATAGCTAATTGAGAGCGAATAACTTCTTTATTCGAAGAGGCACTTCACACTGTTACGCTCAACCAATGTTGGTTCAAGCTGTACAACCTGAGCTTCATCAGATTTATCATCCAATTTTCGCAATAATGTTTCGACTGCCGCCTGCCCTAGACGGTATTTCGGTTGATGAATTGTTGTCAGAGATGGAGACATAAATTTGGCGATATGGATGTCATCGTAGCCAATAATGGATAACTGCTCTGGAATTTTAATACCTAGCTCGTTAGCCGCGTTAATTGCGCCCATTGCCATCATGTCGTTGGAGACAAAAATCGAGCTTGGTAACGGGCCACGTTCCGCCATTTTCTTGAAGGCTTGATAACCACCTTCACATTCAAAGTCAGACTCAACAATCCAGTTTGCATTGAACTCAAGCTCAGCTTCAATCATCGCTCGCTTATAGCCTTCATAACGCATTTGCGCTTGGTGCTTAATTAATGGACCGGTGATACAGCCTACCTCTTTGTGGCCGCAATCGATAAGGTGTTTAGCTGCAAGATAACCACCACGAAGCGAGTTGTCTTGGATCTTGTCGCTGGTGAACAGCATAGGGCCCCAGTCCATCACTACAACCGGAATATCAGGGTAACGTTCGAATACATCAATGCGCTCCCCTTCTAACGATGAACACATCAAAATCAAACCATCAACACGCTTTTGCAACAACGTATTAATAGATTCACGCATGCGCTCGTTATCGCCTTCAGTGTTACACAGAATCAGGCTGTAGCCTTTATGGTAGCAACTGCGCTCAACACCTTTTACGACTTCACCGAAAAACGGGTTGGTTGAGGTGGTCACTAGCATACCAATGGTTTTGGTGCGATTGACTTTAAGACTACGCGCCAAAGCTGAAGGCGCGTAGTAATTGAGTTCTTTGGCAGCGTTGTTGACTCGTTCGGAGATCTCTTCGCTGACAAAGCGAGTTTTGTTAATAACATGGCTCACAGTTGAAGTGGAAACCCCTGCCAGTTTTGCGATGTCTTTCATCGTTGCCATGTTATCTCTCCTTTTGATTATTGTTGTTCAAGGAACTCCTCAACCTCTTTACGGGTTGGAATGGAGGTTTGCGCACCAAAGCGAGTTACTGAGATCGCTGCAGCTGCGTGGGCAAACTTAATCGCTGATTCTAAAGGTAAGTCTTCCAATAAACCAGTGACTAATGCCCCATTAAACGTATCGCCCGCCGCGGTGGTATCTGTTGCTTCTACGCGGAAGCCAGGAATGATTTCACCACGACCGTTTTGACTCAACCACACTCCTTTCGCACCGAGCGTGATCATTACAATTTCAATGCCTTTCGAATGCAGGATGTTTGCCGCTTCTTGTGCGCTATCATCGTCTGTTACCGTCACACCTGTGAGTACTTCCGCTTCCGTTTCATTTGGTGTGATGACATCAATACAAGACAGTAATTCATCTGACAGCTCGCGAGCTGGTGCAGGGTTAAGAATCACGTTGGTTTTGGCATCTTTCGCGATTCGCGCTGCTTTCTCGATACCGCACATTGGCGTTTCTAATTGCATCAATAAGTAATCTGCCTGACGAATGCGCTCCAAATCGGGTTCAATCGCTTCTGCGATAAGCTTCGCGTTCGCTTCTGCGGAGATACAAATGCTGTTCTCACCGCTGTCTGCTACTTGAATCATGGCAATGCCAGTTGGGCAATTAGGCTGCATCTTCACACCAGTGATGTCGATGCCATCCATTTTGAAGTTCTCACGAATATTGATGCCGAACGAATCGTCACCCACACACGCAATAAAACCGATGTCTGCGTTTAATCGAGCTGCTGCAACAGCTTGGTTGGCACCCTTGCCACCTGGGATAACTTGATAGTTGCGACCATGTAGCGTCTCGCCAGGGCGAGGGAAAGAAGGCACTTGAAGAACATGGTCAGCGTTTACACTACCTAACACCACTAACTTATTCATACGGTTATCCTCGGTTCTTAATGAACCCTTTAATTTGAACAGGAGTAATAAGTTTACGCTCTTTGAAAAAACGTAAGCGTATTACGATTCAGCGAGATTTAATTTTCTAACTTACAGATTTCGTTGTTTGGAATGACCCAACACAATCATTGAGTCATTCCGTTATCTTCAACAAAGAAGAGTCACTGAGTCGAGCACTAAACTTACTTAGTCACGACTTTAAGCGGAACAGGAATGTACTCCTCAACCTTCTCGCCTTTCAATACTTTCGCTGCAGTTTCTACACCAAGCGCACCAATTAGATCTGGTTGCTGTGCAATAGTTGCAGCTAACTTGCCACGGTTAACTGCTGCGATGCCATCTTCAGTGCCGTCGAAACCAACAATCAGCACATCTTTACCTGATGCTTGAACTGCGCGAAGCGCACCCAATGCCATCTCATCGTTTTGAGCAAATACCGCTTGAACGTCTGGGTTCGCTGCAAGCAAGTTTTCCATTACGTTCAGACCTTTAGTACGGTCAAAATCAGCAGGTTGGCTTGCTAGTAGCTCCATGTTGCTGCCCTTAACTGCTGTCATGAAACCTTCACCACGCTCACGCGCCGCAGACGTACCTGCAATACCCTCTAGTTGGATAACTTTCGCTTTCTCACCTACTTTCTCCATGATGTAGTGGCCAGCCATTTCACCACCAACTACGTTGTCAGAAGCGATGTGGCTCACTACGTCACCACGGCTTGCACCACGGTCTAGCGTCAACACAGGGATCTTAGAACGGTTCGCCATACGAATCGCGTTTGACACAGCGTCTGAATCTGTTGGGTTAATCAGAATCGCTTTTACGCCACGAATCGTTAGGTCTTCGATGTTTGATAGTTCTTTACTCGGGTCATTTTGCGAGTCCAGTACAATCAAGTCGTATCCCAGTTCTTTCGCTTTTGCTTCTGCACCGTCTTTCATCGTTACGAAGAACGGGTTATTCAGCGTAGAAACAACAATCGCCATGGTATCTTGAGCTTGCGCCGCTACCGATACGGTTGAAGAAAGAAGTGCAGCAGAGATAAGAGTTGCGAGTTTTTTCATCGTTCTAGTCCTTTGTGTAGGGTGAGCCAGCACACGTCCTCTGGCTCGGTTTGTATTCAGGATTTAGCTTTAATGTATTAGTTGTTATGGATTACTTGTTTTTGTTGTCTACCAGTACCGCTAGCAAAATAACCACTGCTTTCGCAATCATTTGGTAGTAAGAAGAAACATCGAGTAGGTTCAGCGCATTGTTCAAGAAGCCGATGATTAAAGCACCAATCAAGGTACCCATGATGCGACCTTTACCGCCCATCAAGCTAGTACCGCCAAGAACAACCGCTGCGATAGCGTCTAGCTCGTAGCCCATACCTGCAGTTGGCTGTGCTGAAGACAGACGAGACGTCACGATAATGCCCGCAAGCGCTGCCAACATACCGCAAATTGCGTATACACCAATTTTCACACGGTCAACATTGATACCAGAAAGGCGCGTTGCGGATTCGTTGCCACCAAGTGCGTACACATAGCGACCAAAGCGAGTATGGTTTAGTAGATACCATGCCGCAGCAAAGACAATCACCATCAACCAAACTGGTACTGGAATACCAAGTGCGTAACCTGTACCGAACCATGCAAATGCATCTGCTGTGTCGGTAAAGCCTGTTGAGATAGGTCGACCGTCTGTGTAAACCATGGTTACACCGCGTAGTAACGTCATAGTAACCAGTGTTGCGATAAAGGCTTGCACCTTACCTTTGGCAATAATGATTCCGCTGATCGCTCCTAGAGCTGCACCAGCGAACAATGCTGTTGGAACCGCAATAAGCACCGGCACTTCTAACGCAATCATGCTCGCGGCAAACGCACCACATAACGCGAGTACAGAACCAACACTTAGGTCGATGCCTGCAGTCAAGATAACCAACGTCATACCTACTGCAATGATTGCGTTAACTGAGGTTTGACGAAGAATATTAAGAATGTTGTCTACCGTAAAAAAGTTCGGGTTCAAGAATGACACAACAACAATCAAGAAAATCAGTGCAATCAGTGACTTTTGCTCAATCAGCCACTCTTTGGTGAACAACTTTTTGCTGTTCGCTTCGGTTGGTTTGCTCATGGTCTTAGTACTCATGCTGCTTCCTCATTGATCTTTCTGCCTACGGCACAAGCGAGTAGTGTTTCTTGGTCGGCATCTTTCGCATCGAATTCGCCAGTAATACGACCTTCGTGCATCACCATGATGCGGTCACTCATGCCTAGCACTTCAGGCATCTCAGAAGAAACTAAGATGATGCTCATGCCATCGGCTTTAAATTTGTTGATTAGCTGGTAGATTTCTTTCTTTGCGCCTACATCGACACCGCGAGTTGGCTCATCCAGAATCAGAACTTTAGGTTTGGTCATCAACCCTTTTGCGATTGCTACTTTCTGCTGGTTACCACCAGAAAGGTTGCCAATGATTTGGTCTCGAGTCGGCGTTTTGATGTTGAAAAGCTTGATGAAGTCCTCCACCGCCACGACTTCTTCGCCGTGTTGGATTTGGAAGCCTTTGGTGAGTTTATCCAGTGCACACAGGGACATGTTCTCCTTCACGGATAACCCCAGCACCAAGCCATCGCCTTTACGATCTTCAGAGATGTAAGCAATGCCATTCGCCAAACCATCTTGTGGGCTAACAGGATTAATGGTCTTGTTGTCTAAGTTGATGACGCCACGCTCACTTGGTAACGCGCCGTAAATCACCTTCATCAATTCAGTACGCCCTGCGCCCATCAAGCCCGATACGCCAAGGATCTCACCGCGTTGAAGTGTGAAGTTAATGTCATGAACGCCCGAGCCCGTCAAACCAATCACTTCAAGACAAACATCACCATGCGTCACATCGATACGTGGATATTGTTCTTCCAACTTACGACCAACCATCATTTCGATGAGTCCATCTTCGTTGGTGTCTTTAACTTGGCATTCGCCGATGAACTTACCGTCACGTAACACAGTAATGTCATCACAGATTTCGAAGATTTCTTTCAGACGGTGTGAGATGTAAACGATGCCGCAACCTTGGTCGCGAAGTTCGTTAATCACTTTAAACAGCGATTCCGTCTCTTTGTCAGTCAACGCATCCGTTGGTTCATCCATGATGATGACTTTGGATTCGAAAGACAGCGCTTTGGCAATCTCCACCATTTGCTGCTCACCAAGACTTAAATCACCAAGCAATGTTTTTGAAGAGTGCTTTACGTTAAGGCGTTGAAGCAACTTATCTGCTTCTTCGTACATTCTGCTCCACTGAATACGTCCCATCGTGCCGGTAAATTCACGACCTAAATAGATGTTTTCAGCAATCGTCAGTTCCGGGATCAAGTTCAATTCTTGGTGAATGATACTGATGCCCGCTTCTTGAGAATCACGCGGACCTTTAAACGCCGCTGGCTGACCTTGATATTTGATGCTTCCTGCATCCATGTGGTAGATGCCTGTAAGCACTTTCATCAAGGTCGACTTACCTGCCCCGTTCTCGCCCATCAGCGCCATCACTCGACCCGGGTATACATTAAGGCTGGCTTTATCCAACGCCTTAACACCCGGGAACGCTTTCTCGATGTCGCTTAGTTGTAGAATGGCTTGAGTCATAATTTGTCCTCAATTAATTGTGGCTTAAAACACCACGCCGGCTTGGAAAATCACGTTCGCGTAAGGTGTGCACTCGCCTGTTCTAACAACAGCGCGGCTTTGTTCTGTGCGAGCTTTAAAATCTTCATGCGATATATAGTTGATCGCGATTTGCTTGCCTGTTTGCTCACTTTCTTTGGTTAACTCCGTGATTAAAGCATCATGGTGAACTGGGCTAACTTTGGCGAATTCTTCAGCAATAATGACCCCTTCTATTTGGGACTCAGACAGAATCACGCAGACGGTATCAAGAAAGCCAGGCACACCATGTGTCAACGCTAAATCAATGCGCTGTACATGATCAGGAATTGGCAAGCCCGCGTCACAAATGGTGATTTCGTCGGTATGACCCAGCGTCGCCACCAAGTAAGAAATTTCTGAGTTAATTAGGGTACTTTTTTTCATCTCATCGACCTTTCGGTTACACGTTCATACAACTGTGAGTGTCTAACTTGGATTAATTTCTATATTGACAAAACACCCATCGAAACGTTTCGATGCAATAATAGAACGCCAAAAAGAATTGACCAGTCACAGATCAACAAGGTGTGAGAATGATCCTTAATTGAGAGCTAACTGATTAAGAAAAAGATATTGGGGTCACACTTCGCCATCGAAACGTTTCGATGACATTTACTACACGGAGAGAAATTACCTTTCCCTTCTTTATAAACCTGAATTCATAAACCGAACAAATGAGTAAGCGTGTTTTGGAACAGAATAATCTGTTCAATTTATGAGACGGTGGTACCTGAGAACATGAAAAAACCTCACACGACATCACAAATATCGGAAACCTCACTGACTTTCGAAAAACACACCTTTACAATTTCTCCCGAATACAAGGAAAGTATCATCATCCGTTCGATACCTTAGGTGAGAACCAACTGGTAAAAACCATTAGGTTAGAGGCGTTTGTAGGGACACAAACGGAAAGTAAGAAATACATGAAATTAAGCAACAGAGTCGTTTTGCTTGTCGCCCCTGTCATTCTAATTAGCGCGCTGGTGTCGAGTTACATCATCTATAGCATTCAAAAAGTCACGCTAATCAAAAGGGAAGACAGCTATATCCAGCTGCAAATGGAAAAGCTCGCAGGGCAATTTCGTCAGGCCAATATCTTCCTCAACAGTTACGCCTATACCCTAGGGAAAAGTGAAGTTTTACAGGATTACTTCGTTAATCACGAAGACCCATATAGGGAACGTCAGCTATTCAACCGATTGGATGAAACAGTGGAAGTGCTTAGCCATGGTTATAATGGCGACGCGAACATGGCAATACTGGATGGCGACCAACAGCTCCTCTATTACACCGAGAATCAATTTTATGAGTCCAACGGCAGCGTCGATCCTAAGATTCTCGAATACGTAGAAAAGAGTTATGCCCAACGCGGTAAAACCAGCCATACAGGCTTTATTTACAACTCAAGTGGACAAAGCATTCTGCTGCAATACGAACTGTTCGATAAGCGAACGGGCGAGCACCCACCCAGCTTTGACCCGCACAACGCATTCTTTGTTGTCGTCTCCGTCTCTCTCGAAGCTTTTAATGACATCAAACACGAAATCGAATTTGATACCCACAGTGTCATCACATTTTCTGACAAACCGATTCACCTGGACATCCCCCTAGCCCAAACCATTGAACTCTTACCCCATTTCCACGCAATTTTGTCACCGGCCGAATATTTAATGTGGAATAAGGTCGATAAGGTTTGGTTGGAGCTGGCTCTTTCGTTTGGTATAGCGTCGTTTTGTACCATCACTTTGATTGTCTTAGTCTTGTATCGTTACGTGCTCAGCCCGGTATCGAAACTAGACAAACAACTGCGTGAGATAGAAGCAAACAAGCGCACTAACATTGAAAAGCTAAACAGTGACGATGAAATTGGTCGCCTCTCTTCGCGCTTCTTCGACATGTATGAAGAACTCAATAACATCTATCATAAAACCAAGCACTTAGCGGAAACAGACCACCTAACTCAACTCGCGAACCGTCACCGTTTTCATGAATTGGCGACTCGTGAGTTAGCCGATCCCTCTGAGCAACTTTGGGTTGTTTACATCGACCTAGATAACTTCAAGTACGTGAACGACAAATACGGCCACGAATTGGGTGACAAGCTATTGCAAGTCTTCTCTCGCCATATAAAAAATGTCTGCCAGAAGTTTACCCAACAACACAACAGCCCTTGCTTTGGCGCTCGCTTGTCTGGCGATGAGTTTGCCATCCTACTGAGTACAAACCAAAAGAAAGCTGACATACCAGATATGTTCGCTTCAGAGTTGCTCAAACCCATCCACAACTTGAGCCAATCTTCGACAAATTCATTTCCAGTGACGGCAAGCGTTGGTATTGCTCAATATCCAAGAGATGGCGCTGATATTGCCAAGTTGCTTTCAAGTGCGGATGCGGCGATGTACCAAGCAAAACGCGGCGGCAAAAACCAATACGCCTACTATTCCGCGGCGCTCAATATTGAAGCTCAACGCCGTAGCCAGATCGAACGTGCTTTGCGTAAAGCCAATGTGGAAGACGAGTTCCATTTGGTTTTCCAGCCATACATGAACAGTCACGCCAATGAAATCGAGGGGCTGGAGGTTCTCTTACGTTGGGAAGCGGAAGGAATTGGGCCGATTCCACCGAAGGAATTCATCCCTATTGCGGAACAAACCGGGTTGTTCGAGAAAATCGACCGCTGGGTGTTTGCTAACGCAATGGAAGAGTACCACCAGCTTAAGAGTATTTTTGGCAAGGACATCATTTTATCCATCAACCTATCATCTGCAGAGTTGAACTCCCTCTCCATGGCTGAGTTCATCCACGACAAAGCGAAGCAAAATGGTGTACCCCCTCACTGTATCGAGTTGGAAATCACAGAAACCTTCTCCGCTGACCAGCAAGGTACTGCCCTGCTCGATGAACTAGCACAACTCGGCTATAAACTGGCAATAGATGACTTTGGCTCAGGCTATACCTCATTAACACAATTGGTTCAGTACCCTGTTCAGAAAATCAAATTCGACCGAGAATTTCTGCTCACCTTGATGAATACTGACAACGGCCACGTCATCAAACCAATCATTGAACTGTGCCATGCGCAAAATAAAAAGGTAACGGCAGAAGGGATTGAGCATAATGTGATGCACGAGTGGCTATCTTCGTATCGTTGTGACTTCATGCAAGGCTACTTGTTTGGTAAGCCCATGAACAAAGAGCAGCTTGATCAATGGTGGAAATCGGCTAACGACCAACCTTTCACCCGTTCTGATATTGCGTAACTTAACGGCTTATATCGTTCATTACAGAGCAATTGAAACCCAACAAAAAAAGCAGCACCGCGTGTGCTGCTTTTTCGTATTCTCAAAAGACAATTTAATCTAGTGAACGTTTTCTCACATGCGCTTTAGCATATTAAGGGTAATGTTCGCTGAGTTGTCGGCCGTTGCTTTTTTAAGATCTGAGTAGACAACATCTGCCGAACCATCCGCTTTATCTGAAATCGTACGGATAACCACGTAAGGTACTTTGAACGCATCAGCTACTTGGCCTAATGCTGCGCCTTCCATTTCCACAGCCATTGCATTGTATTCTTGGTAGATGCCAGTCACTTTCACTTTGCTTGCAATGAACTGGTCACCAGATGCGATAACGCCACGGTAAACACTCTCTTTGCCAAGCGTATCAACGGCTGCATCAAATGCGTATTTTTGCAGTGCTTTATCTGCGTAAAAGTAACGCTCTTCGTAATCAGGCAGTAGACCTTTCGGCATATTGAATGCGGTTAGATCGACATCATGTTGAACCAAACGCGTAGAAACCACGACATCCAACGGGTCCAATTTAGGGTCGCTAGCACCAGCAATACCCGTGAAGATCAGTTGGTCAACACCGAAAGATTCAATCAGAAGAGTGGTCGTCATTGCCGCATTGACCTTACCTACGCCAGATTTCGTCACGACAACGGTTTTGCCCTCTAACTCACCCGTGTAAAAGCGATGGCTACCAATTTTCTTTACTTGTTGGTTTTGGATTTTTGGTAATAGCGCTTCAACTTCGACATCCATCGCACCGACAATACCGATGGTCGAACCTGCAACGGAAGGAAGTGAGTACGCAGCAAGCATTAGAGCAAGAGATTTCTTCAACATGGGAATCCTGAAATGTAATACGCGCCACCAAAGTGTGACGCGACGCAAATTATACAATACATTCCCAATGGAGCAATCGTTTGCATCAATCAACTAATACTGATTGATTAAGAAATTCTCAATTAATGAGAACGACTTAGCCATTTTTACTTTTCAAAGGAGAAACCACACGATCTTTAACCCGGATCGTTGGCATAAAATAATCGCAAGCTGCACGGTTGGCATCTGTTGGATGCCCCCAAGCGCCGCAAATATCAGCGCTGCTCTTCTGCCTTGTAAACTGGCGACATTGTCCGCATCGATAATTCATAACTCTTCCTTGAGTGATTTAATCCTGTCGATCAACTCTGTAAAGAATTACGCTTCATTCAACGCAGCTTCCACCGCGGCCTTAGCGTGAATCTCTGTTGTATCGTAAAGCTTCACTTCTGTGTGCTGAGGTTCAACTAACATCGCAATCTCAGTACAACCAAGAATGACCGCTTCAGCGCCTTCTTCAACTAACTTATCGATAATAGCGAGGTACTGTTGACGAGAGTCCTCACGCACTTCTCCTTTGCACAGCTCGTTATAGATAACCTCATGGACAATCGTTTGGTCATCTGAACTCGGTACGACGACATCAACACCAAATTTATCGATGAGTCGCTGCTTATAGAAGTCTTGCTCCATGGTAAAACGCGTACCAAGCAAACCAACCTTCTTGATACCATCCACCACCAGCTTTTCGGCGGTCGCATCTGCAATATGGACAAGCGGTACATTGACAGCTTGCTGAATTTGGTCCGCGACTTTATGCATGGTATTAGTACAAATCAGAATGAAGTCCGCACCGCCTGCTTCCACCGATTTTGCAGCTTGAGAGAGAATCGTGGCCGTGTCTTCCCATCGACCTTGGTGTTGAAGTGTTTCAATTTCGGCGAAATCGACACTGTACAGACAGACTTTTCCTGAATGTAAACCACCTAAACGCGCTTTCACTTCACGGTTAATGATCTGGTAATAGTTCGCGGTGGACTCCCATGACATACCACCAATTAGACCTATCGTTTTCATTTTCTTCCTTAATCGACGTGTACTTGAAAATCTTCACTGTAAAAAGCATCGAAGACCATTTCAATATCTCTTGGTAAAACTCGGCTCTGTGAAAGTGGTGGAATCTTATGCTGCGCGAAGAAGTCGATTTCCGAAACTTCAATGTTCTCTTTAGGCTCACCAGAAACGTATTCACACAAAAAGAACATCTTATAGATGTGGAATGGGTAAGGCGGCTGATAGTCATGCATCGCTCTGTCACGAATCGCAATTAGTTTCGGTTTAGCAACTACGAGGCCAGACTCCTCCAACACTTCGCGTACCACCCCACTACTTGGCGTTTCACACACGTCAGCCCAACCACCAGGCAAAGTCCACCCTCCGTCTTCGCGCTCTCTTACGAGAAGAATCTTGCCATCTTTTATCACCCCAGCACGTAGGTCGACTTTGGGCGTAGGATAACCCGTTTCAGGGATAAACAAGTTTTGAATATCGGCAACTGACTTATCGCTGATGTCAGCAAACATCTGATGAGCGATGTCTTCGACCATTTTGAATCGTTCTAGATCGTAAGCATCTTTACTGTATGCTTCCCCTGCTTGAGCAATCGCTTGGAGCTGCTTTGCCCAATCTAACCACTTCGACATACACTTCCCTTTTTCAACTTACCTTTGCAGAAACTAGCATAACCAACTGAAAGCAAAGTTTATTTTTGATCAAGTTTTCGCAAAATATTTATCCACTATATTTTGTTCACAAGATAATTCGAATATTTTCGATATTTACAATTCAATCAAAAATATTATTACTCGTCACAAATATTATTTATGGAACTTCATTTGTTAAACACAGTTCTTAGCGCTGTATTTAATCGAAGATATTCACTTAATGCGACGCGATCGACTTCCGTCGAGACTGGTGCATTTATTATTGGATACCAGTTAACAGATTCCGCTTCTAAGCTCTGAATATCACCTTACCAATTGGTCACCACATAATAGTGAATCAATTGCAGTTCTGTAGTTGGGTGATATAAAGAACGTAAATAACCAAATTGAAGTGGCTTGATATTGAGCTCTTCTTCCAATTCTCTAAACAACGTTTGTTGTTGGGTTTCGTTAAACGCCATATGACCGCCGGGTATTGCTATTGCCCCAGGGTCAGATTCCTTGTCCTTCGCTCTAGTTTCTAGCAACACTTGATCGCCCTTAACTAAGATAAATGAGATACACTCATGAACTTCCATCTTCATCGCCCTTTGATAACAGTTTTATAGCAAACTAACATAAATCATTTCGATGATGTGAACAGCAATAGTCAATAAATTGACCACATACAACAACCTAGCTGAACGTTTAGTTGAATATGCAGAATTAGGTATTCGCTTAATCTATCAATTGTCTGTAGCCGGGCAATGATTTGTTACGACTAGGATCACAGTCTAAAAAATTTTTGCACAATTCTAAGTATGAAATAAATACATTGAATTCAAACGGTATTTTTATTTCATTCATAATTAAACGATGTTTTATTAGCACCACTGCTTAGTAAATCACGGTAAACACAGTTTTATTAATTACCTAAATCGGCTAGTATTTGTCTTGAAGATTTTTAAAGTCATCGATTAACCTCTCAATGTTGATTAATTTCAGCGAGTTAGTTGGCGGAACTCTACCAAATACCAAAAAGGGTTCGGTAATACGTGTCACTACGCATAATAGGAAACGTTGGGAATAGAATTAAATTGATGTGCATGCTGTATTAACGACTGCAAGACGCAATCGCTGAATTTGCTACACCAAGAGTTTTATTTAGTACAAATGAAAAAGCTATTTTTATTATTGATATGGACATCGCTTACAGTTTCACCTTTTGCCTTTGCTCACCACTCTTCAGCAAAAGCAACGGAAACTAAAGCTACGAAGCAACTTGTTGAAAAGACATTTAAAGAAGCCAACTTGGAAGGAGTCATCGACTTCAGTCTATTCAACGACGCATTTTTAGCTTACAAAAAAGCACATGACCGCAAAAAGCCTGTATTAACCATCATCGACTACAGCAAACCCTCTACTGAGAAACGCTTTTATGTGGTCGATTTAGATAAGAAAAAACTAATATTTAATACCTATGTTTCTCACGGAGTAAATAGCGGCAAAAAGACTGCGACAAAGTTTTCTAACGTAGTGGACTCTCGTAAGACTTCTTTAGGTACGTTCCTAACAGATACCACTTACTATGGTTCTAACGGATACTCACTGCGACTCGATGGATTAACATCTGGCGTTAATGATAAGGCACGTGAGCGTTACATCGTGGTTCATGGCGCAGACTATGCAAACCCCTCTTTTATCAAGAAGAATGGCTATCTTGGCCGCAGTTGGGGTTGCCCAGCACTGCCGCAAAAGTTATCGAGAGAAATCATTGATACCATTAAAGGTGGAAGCGTTATCTACGCAAGTGCTTAACGCCGCTTTTACCAAGTTCAAAAAGGGAGCAGATTTGCCTGTCTCTTGATCACAAGTCTAGTGATCAAGAGACATTGCGAGCTCGTAGCCTTCAAGGATGGTTTGCAGTTTAAACCATCCTTCCCAAAGTGCCTTTATTGAAGCTCTGCCCGT
>NZ_JATABF010000048.1:0-38239 GCF_036533715.1 Vibrio sp. M260121
CTAAATTAGGCGGTTGGAAAGATACCAAGAGGACGGGTAGAGCTTCAATAAAGGTGCTTTGGGAAGGATGGTTTAAACTGCAAACCATCCTTGAAGGCTACGAACTCGCAATGTCTCTTGATCACTAGACTTGTGATCAAGAGACAGGCATCAACGCAGGCTTTTTAGTCTCTGAATTTCAGAACGCAATTGGTAGTGCTTAACGACGGCTCGCTTGTTTGCGCAGTTCGAAATCAAACTCGTCTGGAAACAGCACCACACCTTCTTCATTCTGGTTTGGGAACACCACAACAGACAACTCATCATCTTCTAGACCTGAAGTCCAACGGCTGTGCCATTTATTCAAAGAGATAGCTTCTGGCTCACACTCTTCCCAGTCGCCTGTCGCCCATTGTTGTGCAAACTCTTCGTTTGGCCACACAGGCACACAATCGTCATCTTCTGTATTTAGCATCACGCAGCCGTGTTCATCTTTCAGAATCCACACTTTGCGGTTTGCTACGATTTCCTTCACACAGTATTTCAAACGCTGCTCTTCGTTGTAGCGATTGATGGTGTCCATTTGCTCTTGGGTTAATGCTTCAGACATGTTTGTCTCCTATTCCCATAGAAAAATGCCCACCTATTGGCGGGCATTTAAAGTATACGTTGGTAATAATGAAATTACACAAGCTCAGTTTGAAGCCAAGGCCAGCCTTGCTTCTTACGGCTTAGAGTGTTTTCCATCATTAGCATGCCGTCTTTCTCGTGCTTAACAAGTTTCTCAGCCCACTCACCTTTGTAAAGAAGACGAGTTTGAGCAGTAGTGATGTCTGTTAGCATAACTGCAGCAAATGCTAGGTTGTCGTTTGCACAACGAGCTTCTAGATCCGCTTCTAGTGCTTCGATCATGCCGTCAACTTGCTCTAGAGTCGCAAGTTCAACCTGACCTACTACCACGTCACGACCGTTGAATGGGTAACCTTTAAGGTCTTTTTCAACAAGTTCAGCCGCAGATAGACCTTCGATGTTTGTCTTAGCGATTAGAAGATCTTTAGTGAATGCGTCAACATCTTGTACGTCTGCGATAGCCGCTAGTTCAGCTACAGCATCTTTGTCTTTTTGAGTACAAGTTGGAGAAGCGAAACCTACTGTGTCAGAAAGAATCGCTGACATCATTAGCTTAGCGATTTGAGGCTTGATCTCGTGACCTTCAATCTTGAACATGTTGAACAGAACTGTGTTAGTACAACCAACAGGCCAGATCCATGCTTCCATTGGGTTTACTGTCATCACGTCACCTAGACGGTGGTGGTCAACAATACCTGCAACTTCTGCTTCAGCAATATCGTCTGGTGCTTGCGCTAGATCTGAGTAGTCTACTAGCCAAACAGTTTCACCCGCTACTGATGTACGAAGTTCAGGAACTTCTGCACCAGCTACTTCTAGGATGTGCTGAGTTTCACGGTTAATTTCGCCTTGGCGGATTGGCATTGCTTCAACGCCACGCGCCTTTAGAAGTTCAGTTGCAACTAGTGCACTACAGATGCTGTCACTGTCTGGGTTCTTATGACCTACAACTAGAATCATGTTTCTTCCTATTCAAGTCAGTTTGATGCGCTTCCTAAAAGGGTGAATTGCATAACGAATTACACCTTGGAAGCGGGTTTGCTCACAAAGGCCGATACTTTACCTGATTTGAGGGAAATTGACACGAAGAAAAGTTGTTACCGCCTATTGCGAATAATTCTCACCTCCATACAATGAGAATCATTCCTATTTACATTTGAACTTACTATGAACGCAACAAAAATTTTCCACTCGGCGCATCAGCTACTGCAGCCAACTCAATTTCGTCTAGCCTATAAGAGGCTATTGCTGCCTATCGCATTGCTCGCTCTGTTAGCTAGTGAAACCACAAGAGAAGTCACCGTCGCTACCCTATCTGATTCTTTCTGGGCGGTTTCTTGTTACGTTGCAGCTACCTTAGCGATCTACCATTACCTTTCGAACTTCATGTCGAAGACAAATCGACTCACTGCGCTTTACCACAGCTCTCGTAGCCATCAAGTTTTCTTTGCAGCACTCCTTGGAGCTTTGCCTGGTTGTGGTGGTGCTATCGTTGTCACCACTCAGTTCATCAGTGGCCGAGTTGGCTTTGGTGCTATCGTTGCAGTATTAACCTCGACCATGGGTGATGCTGCCTTCTTATTACTCGCAGCAGAACCTGCAACAGGGTTTGGTGTTATTGCTTTAGGTATTGTCGTAGGCGCAATATCTGGGTGGGTAGTGAATGCATTCCACGCTGATGACTTCTTGCGCCCAAAGCAAAAAGAGGATGTTGCACAAGCTCAATGCTGTAATAACCATAGTGATACGCACACGCCAGTTGAGCAACGTGCTATCAATCTTCAAGGAGCATTCTGGAAATGGCTGCTCATACCTGCAAGTATCATTGCCGTTCTGGGCTCATTCCAAGTGGATACCAACCAATTACTTGGCCTCAAAGAAAACAGTATGGAATGGTTAGGTGCGACATTTGCAGTTGTCAGTATGTTTTTGTGGGCGATGACCAAAGAGCTAGGTGATTACAAATCAACGGTATCTGAAGATGACAAAATCATCGACTCGCACCCGATTCAAAAAGCGGCTCAAGACACAAACTTTGTTAGCGCGTGGGTTATTTTGGCTTTCTTAGCCTTTGAACTTACCACCTATTTCTCGGGTTTAGACTTGGGAGCGACGTTCTCAAACTGGGGGATCTGGATGCCTCTCATTGGTTTGGCTATTGGTATTTTGCCAGGCTGTGGCCCGCAAATTCTCGTAACGAGTCTTTATATATCCGGCGCAGCGCCATTATCAGCACAGCTTTCTAATGCCATTTCCAATGATGGTGATGCCTTATTCCCTGCGATTGCAATGGCTCCTAAAGCTGCGCTTGTCGCCACTATCTACTCTGCGATACCAGCCTTGATTGTCGGATACGGTTACTTTTTCCTATTCGAATACTAGCTTTCAAATCAGATGCAATGGATACAAAAAGAGCCTCAATCGAGGCTCTTTTTCTTTTTCAATCTAATCAGGCTATGCGGTCACGATAGCTTTAGCATTCAGACCCTTATCCAAACTGACCAGCAATAGCTGACAAGGCTCTTGGTTAAGCTTCTCCCCGGTCCAGTAATCATACCAATCTGTTGGCTGGTCTGCGGTAAGCGTAAACTCTGTCGCTTCATCGTTCGCGTAGTTGAACAAACAGTGCAGATCGTTTTTAGATGTTAGTGGTAAGAACGCATGGTTTAAACCTAACGCGGTAAACTTAGCCGATTCTTGATTACGGCGTTGACGCAGCATCAGTTTCGCTAGCGTCTTACTCGCAAATGGGGTGATTTCTGGTAGAGGATCACCGGAAAGCAGTAGGCCACCACACGCAAGTAACACGTTACGGTGGAACTGATAATCTTCACGCGAAGCTGCTTGGTTAGGTAATGAAGTGAACGTCGCGCAATCTGGATCGATTTGCCACAACTTGCGATGCTGCCAACTGCGGAAAAAGGTCTCTTTCGCGATTTGTTCAAAGCGATGTCTATGGCGCTCTACATCGTCAGAGACACGCATTGCATCGACTAAGCCCAAAGAAGGCCACATTGGCGCGTTACAACCTAATAGCCATGCATCTTCAGCCCCTTTCGCGATCGCTTCCATCCCCATACGGTAGGCTTCTACACCGGTTACGCCCGATTGACTGCGCTTACCTTTTAAAGTACCCCAATAGTTTGCGTCTAATTTGAATAGCTCAACACCCCACTCTTCTCTCATGACAGATACGACATGGGTTAAGTGATCTTGAACTTCAGGGTTTGAAGTATCGAGAATGTACCAAGGAGTACAACGCCAACCGCCATAAGTGACATCTTCAGCTTTCAGGAGGTCTCCGTCCTCGTGACGCACAAACCAATCGGGATGCTTTTTGAAGATTTCGGATTCTGGCTGAGCAATGAATGGTGCCATCCAAATCGCTGGCTTTTTGCCTTTCGCGCGAATGTTGTGAATCAGTTCTTTCACACCACCAGAGAACTTATCCGAAGGCGTTAGCCAATCTCCCATAAATGCTTGGTAGCCATCATCTAGCAGTACCCATTCGAGCTCAGCTAGGTTGTCTTGCATGCATTCCACGTTTTCTAAAACGTTGCCTTCGGTCACGTCCGCGTAGTAGGCATACCAAGAGCACCAACCAATTGGCGCATCCTGAGTGACACCGTTGCGCACTGGATGATGCTCGGCAAGCATCTCACTGTATTGTTGGTAAAGCTCAGACAGAGATTGACCGCGTAATATAGCCACAGATTCCAGTGTGTTATGTTCCCAATCCGCTACTTGAGTATGTTCACCATCAATAGAAGCAGAAAGAACCCAATGCTCACCGTACGCCTGCACCTCAAAATAGCCTGCAAAGCGATGACAAGACGTAAAGCCAAACAAGGTGTAACCTGCGGCATCTTCAACAGCTAAGTAGTTGTAGTAACGCTTAGGTGCACTCTCTGGGTAAATACGGTAGGAATTATTGTTATCTGGGCAGCGACCAATATCGATAGGTTGAGAAATGGTACCGCTCGTCTGCGCCAACATTTGGAAACCGTCGCCAAGCACAGTTGCACCTTGCTCATAGAGAAAAGGCATTTGGAACAAGACTTCACGATCGGTGAAGGTTTTATTGTGTATCCCGGCAAAAGAAAAATGGATTTGGTTGCCTACGACTTCAAATTGAAGATCGTTATCACTCACTGAAATCTCAGTGTGATTGGCCAATTGAATGGTCTGAGCCATAGAGAATCTACTCACTTAATTATTATTGTTTCATTAAGCGCATTATCCTCCCCTTCCCTCACCCAATTCGTTATCAACGTCACGAATCCGTTGCATCTCAATTTATTCAAACTGGTTATTGAGAGAACGCTCACTGAATTTTGGTCAAAAAAATACCAGCACGAGGGCTGGTATTTCATTCATAGCTTAGTGCTCTGATTAAGCAACTTCGATCGGACCACCGAATGAAGTCACTGGTGGAACTTTACCAGTGAATTTCTCGAAGTCTACGATACATGTGTTCGCAGAAGTCGCTTGTGCTAGCTCAGAAGAACCGATGTCTTGAGTTAGTGTGTTAGGGTCACCGTAAGTACAAATTGCACCTACTTTCTCGTTTAGAGGACCGTACCACGCACCTTCTTCGATACGGATAACACCACGTGGGTAGCTGTCAGTAAGTACAGCACCAGCAAGAAGCTGACCACGGTCGTTAAATACACGTACCAAGTCACCGTCTTTAATGCCTTTCGCTTTTGCATCAACTGGGTTGATGTATACAGGCTCACGACCTTGAACAGCGTAAGTAGCACGGAAATCTTCAGATTCACACATCTGAGAGTGCAGACGCTTGTCCGGGTGGCAAGATTGTAGCCAGTACGGGTGTTTGTCAGAGCCAGGACCACCGTGCGAGCGTTCTGATTTCTCGAACCACATTGGGTGTTCTTGACAGTGTTCGTAACCGTAACGACCGATCTTACGAGAAGTGATCTCGATGAAGCCAGAAGGCGTACCCAGTGGGTTGATTTCTGGGTCTTTACGGAAGTCCGCATGACGAACCCAAGGCTTACCTTCACCGAAGTCTAGTACGCTTTGTTCCCAGAATTCATCAAATTCTGGCATTTCAAACTTACCGTCGTTTGCTTTCTTACAATCGTTGTAAAGACTGCGGATCCATTCCATCTCGCTCATGCCACGAGTGTACTCGTCGCGACGACCAAAGCGTTGAGTCAGTTCACTCATGATTTGGAAGTCTGGCTTAGATTGGAACAATGGGTCAACTAGGCGATGCATCGCGATAAGACCTTTGTTCGAGTAAGAACCGTATACGTCGATATCGTTACGTTCCCACTGAGTACATGCTGGAAGCACGATATCAGAGAAACGACACGTTGCCGTCCAAGCGAACTCAATCGTTACTACTGTTTGTAGTTTCTGGAACGCTTGCTTCATACGGTTACGATCTTGGTGGTGGTGCCATGGGTTACAACCCGAGATCACCATCATCTTGAAGTCTGGAAGCTTAACTTTACCACCGTTGTAGTTGATCTCTTTGCCTGGTTCTAGCAGACAGTCGATCCAACGAGCAACAGGGATAGTACGGCTGTAGCCGTTAAAGTCATTGTTGTCCCACTTCGGCTTCATACCTGTATCTAGGTTACGAGGGAAACCACCAGGGCCCGCGAAACCAGTTGAAGGTACACCGATACTTGAGTAGTGGTGACCATAAGAGATACCACCGCCAGGTAGACCGATTTGACCAACCATTGCTGCAACTACTGCTGCTGCCCAGTATGGCTGCTCACCGTGCTCTTGACGTTGGATACACCAACCCATAAGGATCTGTGTACGACCGTTCACTAGCATGCGTGCGAATTCACGAATCTTGTCCGCTTTCACGCCACAGATAGGAGCAGCCCACTCAGGTGTCTTAACAACTTTATCTTTCGTTTCACCTTGAACGTACTTGATGAAATCTTCGAAACCTAGACAGTAAGTTTCAATAAACTTCTTGTCGTATAGGTCTTCGTTGTACAGTACGTGCGCAACAGCAAGCATGAATGCTACGTCTGTTAGCGGGTTAATGTATAGGTGATCGTTCTCTAGGTAACGTTGAGTCTTGTTCTTAACTGGGTCTACAGAAAGAACATTGATCTCACCTTTCGCTACTTTTTCCTTCAACTGCGCTAGGTAGTTGAAAGATTCGTGCGTTTCACAGTTCCAACCTACTTGCAGGTTTTTCACTGGGTCATTTGCCCAAAGAATGATGTTGTCTGAGTTCTCTAGAATTTCAGACCAAGACGTACCTTGTGCATAAACTTCTGTTGAACCAAGTACGTAAGGCATGATGGTTTGACCTGCACCAGTCGAGTAGTCACCTACTTTAGTGATGAAGTTACCGTGCATACCTACAGCACGTTGCATGTGTGCCGTACAGTTGTTGAACGCACCAGTTTGGTTCCAACCAGTTTGACCTGCGTGTAGAGCCCATGGTCCGTATTCTTTCTGAACACGTTCTAGCTCACGGTAGAACAGGTCTAGAGCTTCATCCCAAGTTACACGGATGAAACGGTTGTTACCGCGCGTCTCAGCGCTATATTTGTGCTTCTTCAGCCAATCTAGACGAACCATTGGGTAACGAACACGTGATGGGCTGTAGATGATGCCCTTGATGCCGTTCAACATTTCTGTTGGGTTCTGGTCTAGTTCTAGCGGTTTGATCTCTTGAACTTTACCCGCGTAGATGTGGGCGCGGAACGCGCCCCAGTGTGAACCTGTTACTTTCCAAGTACCAGTAGTCTCAGCTGCGTTTGCAGATGCTGAAGCCAATAAGCTTGGACCGATAACTGACGCTGCACTTGTGGTTGCTACACCTTTAAGAAAACTTCTTCGTGTAATAGCCATTTAATTTACTCCAATCCGACGCTTATTAGTGGTGACCTTCAGCATAATCTGAAGAGTGCTTCTGTAGGTACTTCAAGATCAGTGCTTCACTGTCTGTATCTAGGTTAACGAACGCTAGCATACCGTCGAACATACCTGGCCATGTGTTCGCATCGAAGTGCGCTTCAGCAGGTTGTGTGTGACATACAGAACAGTTAGTTTTGTAAGCTTCTTTTGATTTTTCCCATACAGGGTTGATGTCGTTCAGCATAGATTCTTTCTTGATCCATACTTTCGCAGCTACTTTCTCCCAAGGAAGACCTGTTAGCTCATCAACTTTCTTCTCACCAGCAGTCACAACGTTAGCGTCTGTTGATGCTTCTTTTAGTAGTGATGCTACTGCGATGTTTTTACCGAAGTCTTCTTGAATTACACGACCGAAGCCTTTCGCTTTACGCCAGCCATCGATTTCAACTTCAACGTAGTCGCCTTTCTCTTCAAGAACTTTAACAGTCGATGCAGGGTTTAGAAGACCTGCTTCTTTAGCACCTTTATCGTCGAAGTAGATTGGTAGGTGACGAACACTTACAAGTTGTTGACCTACACCGTAGTCAGTGTTTGAAGTCATACCTTCAAGGTCACCAACGATACCACCAATGCTGTCCATACCTGCTGGTAGTTTGTGTGCGATACCTTTGTGACAGTCAACACAGCTTTGGTCTTTCTCAGCTGCTTGTTTCATTTGGATACGAGCGGTTGGAGACATTTGCTCGAAGTCCATTGAATCGTAGTTGTGACAGTTTTTACACTCTAGAGATTTGTTTGCAGAGAAACGATCCCATTCGTGTTTAGCAAGTTCGATACGACGCTCTTCGAAAACACCCGGTTCGTCGTAGTTGCCAAATACTTGTGCAAATACTTCTTTAGACGCTTGCATTTTACGAGCGATCTTATCTGTCCAGTTATGTGGAACGTGACAGTCAGGACAAGTAGCACGAACACCAGAGTGGTTTTTCCAGTGAACCGTGTCTTGCAGTTCAACGTATACGTTGTCACGCATTGTGTGACAGCTAATACAGAATTCTTCTGTGTTGGTTGCTTCTAGGGCTGTGTTAAAGCCACCCCAGAAAATAACACCAGCGATGAAACCGCCCATAGTCAGCACGCCTAGGCTGATATGGACTGCCGGGCGCGTCATCGTACGCCACAGTTTAATAATTAATGATTTCATTATTTGCTCTCTTAAAATCTTTTCTAAAGTGTGGTTATGAGCTCACCGGCTTACATGCCGTGCGCGCCAGGAGGACCAAAGAAGAACACTTGAAGTGCCCAAACAATAAATCCGTAGCCGCCTACGAAAGCCACACTCAGAATTGGGAAGAGAACAACTGCAATGAAGAGGAACGACTTCCACTCCAGTGAGCGTTTTTCACCACTCTCAATTTTGTTAACATCACTCATACATTTGCCTATTTTGTATCTAGTGTTATTGGAAAGCCCGCGTCACCAAGCTTAAGTTTTTTACAATCTCTATGGGAAAATGTTAGACCATACCAACAGTAAGGTTCAATCAAATCTGACGCTCCAACCCTTGTTATCCAACACTTTTTTGAGCTCATCCTGAGATGTGTTTGATTGATATCATTTGTGAAATAATATTAATATATGTGAAAAAATAAGTCTTTTGCAAACATGTTAAGGATACAACATAAGCTTAACTTTGTTTACATTTTTATGGATTTTTTCGTGCTACTAAATCGCTATTTTTTCGACTAAAGACAAGAAGTTGTGATCCAAATGTTAATAAAGCCTCACCAAATGTCTGCTTTTTTCTGGACATAAGATTGCAAAAAAACAGAGTTCTGCAATTCATAAACCAAATGAGCTCCGTTAAAATCAGACGGTTAATTTTGGGAGAAGGTTTATGAATCAGGTTGTCGATATAAATTGGTTTGAACTCGCACTTTTTAGTTTGATTCTTATCGTTCCCCTTACGATTAATGCTCGATACAAATTAGGCATAGCCAAAGACACTGCCATCAGTGTTGCCCGTATGACCGTGCAATTAATTTTGGTCGGTGTGTACCTAGAGTATCTATTTGAACTAAATAGCTTGATCGTGAACTTAGCTTGGCTAGCGATTATGATAGTGGTTGGCGCAAGCTCAATTGTGGGTAAAGCAAACCTCCCTAAAAAGCCTCTAATGATGCCCCTTATCACCGGATTGTCATGCAGTTTACTTCCACTTCTTGCCGCCATCGCATTGGGCCTTGTAAAGCCTGAACCTTTCTATAACGCACAATACATGATCCCTTTAGCGGGAATGCTACTTGGCAACAGCTTGAGTAGTAACATCGTCGCACTACAGAACTTGTTCACCGCTTTCGAACAGCGAAAATCTGAATATGAAGCAGCTATTTCTCTTGGGGCGGCACCTAAATACGCTTCCTTCCCTTTCCTTCAAGAAGCGCTTCGTAAATCTCTTGCTCCAATCCTAGCTTCGATGGCGACTACAGGGTTAGTGACCCTTCCTGGGATGATGACAGGTCAAATTCTCGGAGGGGCGAGCCCTATGGTGGCAATCAAGTATCAACTGGTCATCATGTTGGCGATTTTTGTCATGCTAAGTGTGTCGGTAGCGATTACCTTAGAGATGACGCTTACCTGTGTACAAACTAAAGAAGGACGCATAAAAGTGAAGTTTATCAACAAAGAGAAAGCCTAACGTGCTCACTAAATAGTCATATAAGCATCTCATTTTATGAATTTTTCTGGATCACAATAGATACTCACGATCTTTGCGACAGGTTATCCACAGAAAATGTGGATAAACCCCTAAAACCCATAAGCAACCAGAAACATAAGCGTCATTTCGGACAACCCTCTTCTGAGAAATTTAATGGTCATTGAACCGTCACTTTACTCCTCTAAAGTGCGGTTAACCGACAACGGGAGAGCTCACATGGATATGTTAATCACCCGAGAAAAGGTCGAAGACTTATTATTAGACACGCCAGTGGATTGGCTAGTGCAAGAACCCTCAGAGATGACGTCTCACTGGACGCCAAACGAATATGGCGTCAATGAAGAGTTGGTTTAAACACTAAGTTTGGAAAGATCAAAAAAGGCAAGCCACTGGGCTTGCCTTTCTTAAAAATTACTTAAGATGCTTGTCTTCATCACGTAGGTAAATCATCCAGTACCACATGCCAACGAAGACACCACCACCGATGATATTACCAATCGTTACAGGGATAAGGTTGTTCACCAAGAAGCCCATCATGTTCAGATCCGCATAGTCTGCGATGTTTGCACCTGTCATTTGCCAGAACGATTCTGGAGCAAAATACTTAATACCAATCGCCATTGGTACTTGGAACATGTTCGCAATACAGTGCTCAAAGCCAGCAGAAACGAACATAGCTACAGGCAAGATCATTACTGCGATTTTATCCGTTAGTGTGCGCCCACTGAACGTCATCCAAACTGCGATACAGACCAAAACGTTACACATGATGCCCAGCGCGACAGCTTGGAAGAAACCGTGATGCAGTTTGTGTTGCGAAATTGCCATCGCGTTCAAACCGACTTGACCACCGTCGAACATGTATTGCTTAGTGATCAGCATACACACAACCAGTAAAACCGCGCCGACCATGTTACCGAAGTACACGACCACCCAGTTTTTCATTAAGGCTTTCCATGAAATCTTGCCGCTTGCACGAGCCACCAGCGTAAGAACCGAGCTAGTAAATAGCTCACCGCCGGTTACCACCACCAAGATCAAGCCAAGGCTGAATGCCAAACCACCAATAAGGCGAGTAATGCCCCAAGGGAGATCACCGGCACCTGTGGTTACGGTTGTATAAAAAATAAAAGCGATACCAATGTGAAGACCTGCAGAAATCGCCAGCAGGAAAGATTTCATCGGAGCTTTAGTTGCTTTGCCAACACCTACTTCGGCGGCACGTTCAGCAGCCTGAGGTGGTAATAGTGAGTCAAACTGATTGAAGTTCATGGAAGTGTAACATTTAGAAACAATTAACGAGGCGCGGATAATCGCTCCATTTCCAGACTTTTTCAAGGGCTATTTTTCATGTTTACTAAATTTGTTGTTGCTGAGAGAGTGATCGATAAAATTCAACTATGAGTTCTTGTCTTAACCATTATTAATATTTGGGTCAAATGTTTACCTTAGAATAAAAAACCCGCGTTATATCAGGCCTATAGCGCGGCACTTAACATTTCTAAGTGTTTTCTATTGCTCAACCTTAGTTTTCAGACTAGCTTGGATAAAAAAGTACGAAGGAAATATCTATGAAATATTCAGCTGACCACATTGCCGAACTGAACCTACTTCTTCAATTCGATTTAAGCAGCGCAGCAACGGGCATCAAAGTCCACAAAGAAGCTTCAGAAGAAATGCAGGCAGCGGTTGCTCGTCTGTATGAGAAACAACTTTGCACACAGCCGGACGGCGGTTACCTAACTGATGAAGGCATTGAAGTTGCAGAACACGCCGATAAAATTCTTCGCGTACTAACTGCAGAATAAGCTCATATAAATAAGCAAGTTCTAAAATTAAAAGCCACCATACTTGGTGGCTTTTTTGATAATTATATTTATCTAGACTCACTATATTAAGCGATTAATTTTCTCATTTTTCCAAAAGGCTGAATTTTATCGTAAGCCCAGTTAAAGCCCGTTGCATAAAATAAGAAGAAAATTAGAAAACCAGCTTCCAATGCAAGCGCTTGTAATAAAGTTATTTGCAAGAACCACGCAATGACCGGAATCGATAGGAAAATCAATCCGCCCTCGAAGCCAAGTGTGTGGCCAATTCGCATTGCTAAACTGCGGTCCTCTCGGTTCGAGCCAAACCATTTATCAAAGTACAGGTTATAAATGTAGTTCCAAACTACGGTGTAAAGACTCAAGCCAATACCAACCACTGCCAAGTCACTCGATCCCTTCCCTGTTATCAAAGAAGCCGCAGGAATGATGATAGCCAATGCAATCATTTCAAATAGTACAGCGTGAAAGATACGTTCGTTACGAGTCATGATGTTTTACCTAAATAGTTCTACTCAATGACTGGCATTTTATCTATTATTTAGATAAGTAAAAGTTAGATACCATCGGTAAAAGCGATATGTTTACTCTTGAACAACTGCAAGCGTTCGTTACCACTTCAGAGGCCGGATCTTTCTCGGCAGCAGCGCGTAAGCTTGGGCGAGCTCAATCGGTGATCAGCCAACACATCATGAATATGGAGCTCGATTGTGGCGTTGACTTATTTGACCGCACAGGTCGCTATCCTAAACTGACCGAGAAAGGCCATCAGTTGATGCCCTATGCCCTCGCCACCTTAAGCCAACTAGATCGACTGAATAACAAAGCATCTCAACTCTTTTCTGCACCAGCGAGTAAGCTCGTTCTTGCGGTTGATGAGGGGATTCCATTAACCCGTCTCCCCATTGCTTTAAAACATTTGGAACAAAAGTTTCCTAACCTTCAAGTGGAATGTCTCACAGCTTCAAGTCCAGATATCATCGAGTTGGTGAAATCAGAGCGTGCTACCACTGGCATTATATTAAGTGACTTACAGATGCCTAAGAATGTTGATTTATCTAACCTAGGGCATATTGGTTTTGATGTGTTTGTCTCATCACAACACCCTTTAGCAATACAGCCAATCCGAAACATCGACGAGCTAAAGCAACATCGTCAACTGGTAATCCGTTCAAAGAATGAAGATGTGAGCGGTCTTAATCAGGCGTTTAGCCCAGATATCTGGTACGCTGATGATTACTACATATTATTAGAACTGGCGAACAAGGGATTTGGCTGGTGCTTTCTTCCTGAACATTTGGTGTCTTACGCACCAAATACCTTAGTGAAACTTGGCGAAGAATTCACAAAACTGGCATGGCAAGTCAACATTGATTTGATACAACATCAGAAATGGCATTCCGATCCCCTGCATCAACAAGCCAGATTAGAGTTACAAACCCTGTTTGAGTAGTCATCAGGGCATACCGTAGGAACATACAGATGGCAAATATATTGATCGTGGGCGCAGGCTGGCTAGGAGCGCCACTTGCACAAACTTTAGCTGACCAAGGACACCATGTTACGGTTACCCGTCGTAGCCAATCTAGGCTAGATGAACTTCCAATCACTTCCGTACGAACGGCTCAACTTGACCTTAGCGAGCCAAGAGCTCAACAGAAAATTGTCGAACTGATCAAACAAGAACAAATAGAACGCATTGTCGGATCGTTTCCTCCAGGTTTTCGCAAAGGAAACGGACAAGAATACGCACAGCAATGGCAACGTTTAGTTGAAGCCGCAAAAGTAAGTGGTGTGGAAAAGCTTTTGATGGTCAGTTCAACGACGGTCTATCCAAATTTGCCCGTCGATATGAGAGAGGAAGACGCCACATTCGCTTTAGCGCAAGACAATCCGCATTTCTCTGATAATGCACGTATTATGCTGCAAGCCGAGCAATACGTGATGGACTCCGGTATTGACTACGCTATCGTTCGCTGTAGTGGTTTGATTGGTGCCGACCGACACCCGTCTCGCTTTGCGTTGCGATTAAAACAGGTCAGTCGCAAAGCGCCAGCGAATATGGTGCATCAAAACGATGCTGTTGCGGCAACGGCTTTCGCGCTCAATCAAATTGAAAATGAGGTAGTTAATGCGACCACGCCAAATACCGTCAGCAAAGCTGAGTTTTATCAAGCTGCCATTACGCAAAGTGATTTAGACATTGCCCTTCCGCCAGTCACCGAAACCGCCGATAAGCGAATCCTTGCAGACAAACTTATCTCGCTTGGTTACCAGTTCCAATTCACCTCAACGCTGGACGCACTATGAAACTCTATCAACACATTGAAACCTTGTGGGAGTACATGCAACTCAAGCATAAGCTAAAGCCTGCTGACTGCCTATTTGTAATGTGCAGTAATGACTTACGCGTAGCCGAACACGCCGCTAAGCTTTACCATCAAAAATTTGCGCCACTCATTGTATTTTCTGGTGGCGAAGGGCGTTTTACGGATGGTTTATTTGAGAGAAGTGAAGCTGAGACTTTTGCAGATATCGCCAAGCTTGCAGGTGTACCGAGCGAAGCAATATTGCTCGAAACAAAGTCGAGTAACAGTGGCGAGAACGTTCGCTTCACTGAGCTGTTATTGAAAGAAAAAGGGATTAGCTGTGACTCTCTCATCTTGGTTCAAAAGCCATTTATGGAACGACGCGCAATCGCAACCTTTGAAAAACAATGGCAGTCACCTTATTCGCATCTCCAAGTGACTTCTACTGCGCATCCTTTCTTTGAATACATCAACGAAGAGATGCCTCTGATGATGGTACTGGAAGCATTGATGGAAGATTTTTCTCGTGTGAAGACTTACCCAGAAAAAGGCTTTCAAACGGAACAAGAAATCCCTGCCCACGTCGAATCCTCTTACCAAGCACTGAGAGAAAAGTTCGAGTTTGGTCTCGCGTAATCCCTCGCTCAGTGACCAACAACCAGACAATAAAAAAGCCACCGAATTCGGTGGCTTTCTCTTATCTAGATTGGCTTACTTACCAAGTGCTTCTTTGTAGTGCTGACGACAAACCGACACGTAACGGTCGTTACCGCCAATCGCGACTTGATCACCTTCTTTGATTGCAACGCCGTGCTCATCAGTACGGATAACCATGTTTGCCTTGCGACCACAGTGACAAATCGTTTTGAGTTCAACCAATTTGTCTGCCCATGATAGTAGGTACTTGCTGCCTTCAAAAAGTTCGCCTAGAAAATCGGTACGAAGACCATAGCAAAGTACAGGGATATGCAGCTTATCAACCACTTCTGTTAGTTGGTAAACCTGTTCTTTCGACAAGAACTGGCACTCATCAATTAGGATACAGTGACGTTTTTCAACTTCATGCAGTGCTGCAATCTCTTGGTAAAGGTTGGTATCTGGACGGAACAAATGCGCGTCTGATTGCAAACCAATACGAGAGCTCACTTTGCCTACGCCGTAGCGATCATCTAACGCTGCTGTGAAAATCACAGGCGTCATGCCACGTTCTTGGTAGTTAAATGAAGATTGAAGAAGAGTTGTCGATTTACCCGCGTTCATTGCCGAGTAATAGAAATACATCTGAGCCACAGAGCACTACCTTCGTTAAAGTTTAGAATTTATAAAAGCTTGTAAAGAAAAGGGCTGAATCATCAGCCCTTAAATATTCTTATACTAATGCCATTGACTGGATGTTCAGTTTATTGCGCAGAGAAAATCGCTTAGAACAAGGCATAGATTGCAGCGAGCTAGTGGCTCTAACTTCCAAATCTATAACGCAGTTATCAGCGATTTTAACCAGCAAGAATGAACAGTTAGTTGATGGCATAAGTATCCATTACTTACGTCGCCACGTTGTGCCTTCTGGACCATCTTCCAGAACAATGCCCATTTCCGTCAGCTTGTCACGAGCCATATCTGCGTTAGCCCAGTCTTTTGCTGCACGAGAATCGTTACGTAGCTTAATTAGTGCTTCGATTTCAGCCACTTCGTCGTCGTCGCCTGCATCACCTTTTAGGAATGCTTCTGGATCTTGGTGAAGAATACCGATCACATCAGCCAGTTCACGCATTAGCGCACCTAGCTCACTCGCTTTCTCTAGGTTTTCTGTCTTCAGACGGTTTACTTCACGCGCCATGTCAAACAGTACTGAGTAAGCTTCTGGTGTATTGAAGTCATCGTTCATCGCTGCTGTAAAGCGAGTTACGTATTCTTCACCACCCGCAGGCGCAGCATTTAGATCCAAACCACGTAGAGATGTGTATAGACGCTCAAGAGACGCGCGTGCTTGGTTTAAGTTATCTTCACTGTAGTTTAGCTGGCTACGGTAGTGACCAGACATTAGGAAGTAACGAACTGTCTCAGCATCGTAGTGACCTAGAACGTCGCGGATAGTGAAGAAGTTACCTAGAGACTTTGACATTTTCTCACGGTCTACCATTACCATGCCGCTGTGCATCCATGTGTTCACGTATTGAGTGTCGTGTGCACAGCATGATTGCGCGATTTCGTTCTCGTGGTGTGGGAACTGAAGATCAGAACCGCCGCCGTGAATGTCGAAGTGGTTGCTTAGAATTGACGAGTTCATTGCAGAACATTCGATGTGCCAACCTGGACGGCCTGGACCCCATGGTGATTCCCATGTTGGTTCACCCGGTTTAGACATCTTCCAAAGTACGAAGTCTAGCGGGCTGCGTTTTGCCGTTTCGATATCAACACGCGCACCAGCTTGAAGCTGATCAAGGTCTTGCTTAGACAACTTGCCGTATTCGTTGAACTTACCTACTTCAAACATTACGTCGCCATTGTCTGCAACGTAAGCGAAACCACGCTCGATTAGCTTTTCAACCAATTCGATGATTTCAGCAATGAACTGTGTCGCACGAGGCTCAACGTCAGGACGTTTCATGTTCAGAGCATCGAAGTCAGCGTGCATTTCACCAATTAGACGCTCAGTCAGTGAATCACAAGACTCACCATTTTCTGCAGCACGCTTAATGATTTTATCATCGATGTCAGTGATGTTACGTACAAATGTTAGGTCATAACCAAGGTAACGAAGGTAGCGAGACACTACATCGAAAGAAACAAATGTACGACCGTGACCGATGTGACAGAGATCGTAGATGGTAACTCCACAGACATACATGCCAACTTTGCCGGCTGTAATTGGTTTGAATTCCTCTTTCTGTCTTGTGAGTGTGTTATATATCTTTAACATGATCTCTATCTATGCTTGTGAATGAATTACGAGAAGAAGGAGTATAACAACTCCGACCTTATTAGGTAATAGCAATTAACGGATAAAACGATAATCGGCTAAACTTCAAGCACAAAGCGTATATTTTCATTGTCCTGAGTTTTCCATGCGTATTAACTTAGGCTAGAATCCCTCTTTGAATACAACACAGTAAAGGAAAATAGCATGATCACCCTTCACACTAATTTTGGTGACATCAAGATTCAACTAAACGAAGAGAAAGCGCCAGAAACTAGCGCAAACTTCCTTCAATACTGCCGCGACGGTTTCTACGACAACACGCTTTTCCACCGTGTTATTGACGGCTTCATGATCCAAGGTGGTGGTATGGAGTCTGGTCTACGTGAAAAAGCTACACGTGCACCTATCAAGAACGAAGCAAACAACGGCCTTAGCAACAAAGTGGGTACACTTGCTATGGCACGTACTATGGAGCCGCATTCAGCAAGCTCTCAGTTCTTCATCAACGTAAACAACAACACATTCCTAGATTTCCGTAGCGAAAGCCTAGACGGTTGGGGTTACTGTGTATTCGGTGAAGTAATCGAAGGCATGGACATCGTGAACAAGATCAAAGGTGTTAGCACTGGTTCTTACGGCATGCACCAAGACGTACCTCTAGAAGACGTGATGATCACTGGTACTACAATCGAAGAGTAATTCTTTAGAATTGCTATTAAGAGATAAGTTTGTGGGGAGGCTTAGCCTCCCCTTATTTCTATGACGACATTATTTATATCTGATCTTCATCTTACCCCATCACGTCCTGATATTACGGAGTGCTTTGTTACGTTCATGCGTTCAGAAGCAATCCATGCCGACGCACTGTACGTGCTTGGTGATTTGTTCGAGTTCTGGATTGGTGACGATGACAACACCCCTTTTGCAGACCAAATCCGCGCAGAATTTAAAGCACTGACGGATACCGGTGTGCCAACTTTTTTCATCCAAGGCAATCGAGATTTTTTACTCGGGAAACGCTTTTGCAAAGAAACCGGTATGACATTACTCGATGATGTCTGCACGATTGATCTTTATGGTCAAAAAGCCGTAATCCTACATGGCGATACGCTTTGCATTGACGATGTGAAATACCAAGAGTTTAGAAAAACCGTTCACAAACCATGGCTACAATGGTTGTTCAATCGCATTCCGTGGTTCGTTAAAAAAAGAATTGTCGCTAAAGTTCAATCTGACATTCGAGACGACAAAAAAAATAAGTCTCTCGACATCATGGACGTCAATCAAGGCGAAGTTGAGCGAGTATTGTCTCAAAATTGCGTCAACTTGATGATTCATGGTCACACGCATCGACCAAATACACATATTTTTGACCTAAATGGTGCTAAAAACACTCGTATTGTTTTAGGCGATTGGTATACCCAAGGCTCAGTTTTAAAAGTAAATTCTGACCATTTTGACTTGCAAACACGACCGTTTGACACAGAATTGAAGTAAAGCATGTCGAGCGTGTTGAAGATTGACGCGCAAAGCATAGAAATTTTGAAAAAAATCGCTATTATCGTATTACTCAGTTAAACAGAACAAAGTACCGCATTGAAGTATTCATACGTAGCTCGCCAACCGATATTGGACAGAGAAAAGCGTACCATAGGGTATGAGCTTCTCTTCCGTGACGGTCCGAAAAATACCTTCCCAGAAGTAGAACCCGAGCTGGCTACTAGTCGACTTCTATCTGATCATTTCCTTACCACACACTACAGTACTCTGGGCGACAAGCTCGGCTTTGTTAATTTTCCTTACCAAAGCTTGGTTAACCTCGTTCCTACCCTGTTCCCTAACGAATCATTAGTTGTTGAGGTATTAGAAGATTGTGAGCCGACTGATGAACTGCTTCATGCGATAAAACAACTGCATGCATCTGGGTATCGCGTTGCGTTAGATGACTTTGTTCCAACTAAAGCTTGGAAGCGGTTTTTACCTTACGTCGCGATAATCAAATTCGACATTCGCTTAATACCGATCGAAAAAGCGGCCATTTACATTCAGTCGCTAGGGCATTTTGGCATCGATTTCTTAGCTGAGAAGGTCGAAACCTATGAAGAGTTTGAACAAGCGATGGACGCTGGTTTTGACTTCTTCCAAGGATACTTTTTCAGTAAGCCTGAAATGATTCAGAAGAAGCGCCTCAATCCCGCGTTTCTAACGGTAATTCAACTATGTAAAGAGATCGCAGATAAACCTATCGACTTTAATGAGGTCGAGCGTTTGTTCTCTATTGATGTCACTCTGTCATACAAGCTACTGACTTATGTAAACTCGGGTTACACGCTCACAACGAAGATCAAATCGTTCCGACAAGCATTAGTGTACCTTGGTGAAGACCGTTTAAGACGTTTCATTTCACTTGTCGCGATTGCTTCAGTGCATGAAGACAAGCCTGATTCTCTCTATTCATTAGCGATTCAACGTGCACGGATGTGTGAGATTCTGTTGAGTCAGATGCGCACCAAGTATGACCCTGGTCAGGCGTTTCTTACTGGAATGTTTTCACTGTTAGGCTCTCTCCTCGATCAACCTCTTGAAGATGTGATCAGTGATATTCCAGTCGATGAAGAAATCAAACATGCCTTAACCGGACATAAAGGCGTTTTGGGTTACCTTCTATCAATGATCATCGCATACGAAAAAGCGGATTGGGAAATGACAGAGAAATACTGTACCGCCCTAAAACTCACTGAGCCACAATTAGCCAAAGCGTTTAGCCAATCCACGGCTTGGGCTCAAGAACTGCTGTCTCAAACGCCCTAAACGACTATAATGCCCCAAAGAATACCTGCGACCTCACTCATGTGAGGTTGTTTGTTTTTACCGCTTAATTAATCGAGATTTCATTTTATGGCTTCTTCTTGCCCTTGCGGCTCTAACCGCACCTACCAACAGTGTTGTGAAATTGCCCACAATAACCATGCTGACGTCACCACTCCAGAGCAGTTAATGCGCTCTCGTTACAGTGCACATGTATTAGGTCTAGTGGATTACGTGGTGAACACGTACCACCCAAGCTGTAATGCGGAAGAGCAACGTGAAGGCATTGCCCAATCCATCGACAGCGATTGGTGCAAGCTTGAAGTAGTAAAAGCCGAAGCGAATAGCAACGAGAATGAAGGTTTTGTTGAATTCAACGCTTACTTTGATGAAGATGGCAAACGCTACTGCATGACCGAGCGTTCTCGCTTCGTGAAAGAAGATGGGCTTTGGTATTACATTGACGGCACATTTCCTGAAGAAGAGCCAGAAGATGAACCAGTACAAGATCCACGCTTAAACCAGCCAGTGAGTAGCCTAAAAGTAGGTCGCAATGACCCGTGTATCTGTGGAAGTGGTAAGAAATTTAAGAAATGTTGTGGGTAATAGATAGGCTCTAGGTAAACAAAGGTTCCAGGTAAATATAGGTTCTAGGGGCTTAGAGCCTAAAGTCTCGAATTACGAATTTTCGACCGCTTGCCCCAGCCTATCATCAAGCATTTCCCTTTTCCGTAAGCGAAGCGTTCTAAATTCCATCGTTTTTCTAAGCCAATAGAGTGCGCGAGAGATCCCGCGCACTCTGTTTTAGGTTCAGAGTTTGGGGCTCTTCTTTATTTATGACGCTCTTTCAGTTTGTTCACTACGTCATTCATCGATAAGCCTTGGTCTTGAAGCAATACCAACAAGTGGTAAATCAAATCTGCTGATTCACACACTAACTCCGCCTTATCGCCCGACGTCGCCGCAAGCGCGACTTCAACGCCTTCTTCGCCCACTTTTTGCGAAATACGCTTGGTGCCACGGGCATAAAGACTGGCAGTATAAGAGGAATCTGGGTCGGCACTCTTGCGGGCAGCCAATAGCTGCTCAAGTTGATGAAGCCACACCATTTGTGACTCCTCTTGAGGGTCCACATCCCAGCAAGTTGTGTTACCCAAGTGACACGTAGGACCAATGGGATTCACTTTCACCAGTAACGTGTCGTTGTCACAATCGAGCTGAATGTTCACTAGTTGCAATACGTTGCCGGAGGTCTCACCTTTCGTCCAAAGACGTTGCTTGGTACGAGAGAAGAACGTCACTTGACCTGTTTCACCCGTTTTTGCCAACGCATCTTGGTTCATGTAACCCATCATCAGCACTTGGCTTGATTGGAAATCTTGTACGATGGCAGGTACCAGACCATCCACCTTTTCCCAGTTGATTCGCTCAGCTAGCGAACTTACTTCGGCGGCTTTCACACTCATAGTCGTACCTCAATGCCTTGTTGTTTCAAATACTGCTTTAGTTCACCAATATTGATGACTTGCTTGTGGAATACCGATGCGGCAAGCGCGCCATCCACATTTGCTTTTTGGTAGGCTTCTGCGAAGTGCTCCATGGCACCTGCACCACCCGATGCAATCAATGGCACGTTACATACTTCACGCACCATATTAAGTTGTTCAATATCGTAGCCGTTACGCACGCCGTCTTGGTTCATCATGTTCAGAACGATTTCACCAGCGCCGCGTTTTTGTACTTCTTGCACCCAATCACGCGTTTCCCATTGGGTTGCTTTGGTGCGCTCTTCATCACCAGTAAACTGGTAAACCTGATACTTACCTGTCTCTTTGTCATAGTAAGAATCGATACCAACGACGATACATTGCACACCAAACTTATCAGCAAGGTCAGTAATCAACTGAGGGTTCGCCAGTGCAGGTGAGTTGATAGACACTTTGTCTGCACCAAACTCAAGAATGCGTGCTGCATCTTCTGCTGATTTAATACCACCAGCCACACAGAACGGGATATCGATCACTTCTGCAACGCGAGCGACCCAACTTTTATCGACGACACGACCATCACTTGAAGCAGTAATATCGTAGAACACAAGCTCGTCTGCGCCCTCTTCCGCATAACGCTGCGCCAGAGGAACGATATCGCCAATGATTTCATGGTTACGGAACTGAACGCCCTTTACCACTTGTCCATCACGAACATCAAGACATGGAATTATTCGCTTTGCCAACATGCAAACGCCTCCTCTGCTGTGAACTTACCATCTAACAGTGCACGACCAACAATCACACCAGCCACACCGCTGCCTTTTAGCGCTTCGATATCTGCTAATGAGCCAATGCCACCTGAAGATTGAAACTGCACTTGTGGGTACTGTTTGCATAGGTCAACGTAAAGCTCTACGTTTGAGCCTTCTAGCGTACCGTCACGAGAAATGTCCGTACAAAGCACGTGCTGCAAACCTACCGTTAGGTAATCGTTGATCAGAGCTTCGATAGTCACGCCTGAGTCTTCTTGCCAACCAGAGATCGCCACTTTACGCGTGCCGTCTTGATCGATGTTGATGTCTAGCGCGAGAACGATTTTCTCTGCGCCGTATTTTTCCATCCAACCTTTCACAAGCTCTGGCTGTTTTACTGCTGTAGAACCAACAACAACACGCTGAGCACCAGCTTCTAGCAGGTCAATCACGTCTTGCTCTGTACGTACGCCGCCACCGATTTGGATGTTCGCTGGCGTGCTTGCTAGTAGCTTTGCAATCAAATCAAGCTGGCGTGCTGTCGTGTCTTTCGCGCCAGTTAAATCCACCAAGTGCAGCCAGTTAGCACCCGCTTGGTGGTACAAGTTGAACTGCTCTGCTGGGTCGACTTTGTACTCAGTTACTTGGCCGTAATCACCTTGATAAAGGCGAACCACCTGTCCTTCAATTAAATCAAGAGCTGGAATAATCACACTAAATCCCTTTTATAATTCTAAGAAGTTTTGAATAAGCTTCGCGCCCGCTTTTGAAGAACGCTCAGGGTGGAATTGCACACCGTAGTAGTTACCGCTTTGTACTGCTGCTGTGAACGGGTTGCCGTACTCACATTCCGCAATCGTGTAATCCCCAACAGGCATTGCAAAGCTGTGCACGAAGTAGAAGTACTCACCTTCTTCAATACCTTTGAAAAGTGGATTACCTGCTTTTGCAGACACTGTATTCCAACCCATATGCGGCAGCGGCAAGTCTCCAGTTTGTAGTAGCTTCACTTCGCCATCACAAAGTCCAAGACACTCAACTAACTCGTCGGCTTTCTGGCCTTTCTCTTGAGACACTTTGCCCAACAGTTGCATGCCTAGACAGATACCTAACAGCGGCTTTTCTACCTGTTTTACCAAGCTGATAAGATCGCGTTCTTCTAGGTTCTTCATCGCTTCGCTGGCGGTTCCCACACCCGGTAGGAATAGCTTATCTGCCGACAATACGACTTGCGGATCTTTTGAAATAGTTACGTCATAGCCTAGGCGTTCAATAGCAAACTTCACCGAAGAGACGTTGGCACAGCCAGTATCGATAATGACAACTTTCTGTTCTGTCACTGTTTTTCTCCTTGCTAAGGTTAGCCTTAAAGTACGCCTTTACTACTTGGTAGCTCAGTGCCTTCTACTTTGATAGCTTGGCGCAAAGTACGACCAAACGCTTTAAACAAGCTTTCAATGATGTGGTGATCATTGTTGCCCGCTGAAGACAGGTGCAGCGTACACGCTAATGTGTCAGTCAGAGAGCGGAAGAAGTGAACTACCATCTCTGTTGAAAGATCACCCACTTGCTCACGACTGAATTGCGCGTCGAACTTAAGGTAAGGACGACCAGATAGGTCTAGTGCACATTGTGCCAAACACTCATCCATTGGAAGGCTAAAGCCAAAGCGACCAATACCACGCTTGTCACCCAGTGCTTCTTTCAACGCTTGACCCAACGCAAGAGCTGTATCTTCTACCGTGTGGTGATCATCAATATGTAGATCACCTTCTACTTTGCACACCATCTGGAATCCACCGTGCGTCGCAATTTGATCCAACATGTGGTCAAAGAAGCCAAGGCCTGTAGAAATGTCATTACCGCCTTGCTCATCCAGATTAACGAATACTTTGATGTCCGTTTCTTTTGTGGTGCGAACCACTTCAGCAACACGCGCCTTCACCGTGAGATCTTTGAGGATCTGTTTCCAGCCCATGGTTTCTGGGTTGTATTGAATGCCACGAATTGCCATGTTTTCGGCAAGTTGAAGATCGGTTTGACGGTCGCCAATCACAACAGAGTTTTGGAAATCCACTTTGCCACCTTGAAGGTACTCTTTTACCAAGCCCAATTTAGGCTTACGACAAGAGCAGTTATCTTCATCGAAGTGCGGACAAATCAGCACGTCATCAAACTTCACACCTTGAGATTCAAAGATCTCCATCATCATATTATGTGGAGCATCAAAGTCTGCTTGTGGGTAGCTATCGGTACCCAAACCATCTTGGTTCGTTACCATCACTAGGCGGTATCCTGCATCCTGCAACGACAACAGGCTTGGGATAACAAATGGCTCTAGTTTTAGTTTGTCTAAACGGTCTACTTGAAAATCAATCGGCGGCTCAACAATTAAGGTGCCATCACGGTCGATAAAAAGGATTTTTTGTTGTTTGCTCACTCGAACTTCCTTATTGCTATATCTTTTTGGCGCTCCCGCTATTGAGCGAGAGCGATAAATACTTTTTCTACTTATGAGTAGTAGTTTCTGATAAATCCGAGTGTTTTTTCGCACTCGTCGCGGTTACCCACACTGATACGTACACAGTTCTCGATTGGTGAGTTACGTAAAATAATGCCCGTATCCCAAGCGGCTTTGAAAAGATCATCACCATCTGGGAACTTCACCAATAGGTAATTCCCCCATCCTTCAAAGACTTCCAATCCCGGAATCATTGACAAACCAACTTGTAAGTAAGCTCGGTTTGCATTCAGGTCGAGAACTTGAAACTTCGCTCGCGCTAGACCTGCTTCAGACAGCGCTTGAGTAGCAATTTCTGCCACTGGAACCGGTACTGGATATGGTGCGATAACTTTAAGAAGTACATTAATCAACTCTTCGTTCGCAAGCGTAAATCCACAACGCAGACCAGCAAGCGCGAAAGCTTTCGACAGAGTACGCAGAATTGCTAGGTTCGGATATTGCGCCAGCAAATCTACCGTTGACGCTTCTGGACAAAAATCAATGTACGCTTCATCCATTACAACGATTGCTCGGTCTTTTGTCATTTCAAGCAGAGACACAATGTCTTCACGCTTAACCAAGTTACCTGTTGGGTTGTTTGGCGAACATACGAAAACCAGTTTCACGTTATCCAGATTGGCTTCGATGCCTGCAAGGTCTAGTTGCCAATCTGACGTCAGTGGTACGGTTTTGCGCTCAACACCGATGGTTTCGGCACTGATAGCGTACATACCGTAAGTCGGTGGACAGTAAAGAATCGCATCTTCACCCGGCTCACAGAAAGCACGAATCAGTAGCTCAATGCCTTCATCTGCACCGCGAGAAGTCAGCGTTTGTTCTGGTTTCACACCCGCATACGCCGCGTAAGCGGAAATCAGTTCTTTCGGTTGGCATTCGCTGTAACGATTAAGACGAGCAAAGTCTGTTTTGTATTCATTGTTAAATGGTGATTCGTTGGCATTTAGCCATACGTCACCAGTACCGCCAATTCGGCGAGCCGATAAATAAGGGGTAAGTTGTTGGACTTGTTTACGCGCTAGCTTTTCCATCTCATTGTCCTCTTACTTAGCGGCCAGTTTTTCTACACGGGTTAATTTTTCAGTACGAATTGTCACTGCACGTTTGTGTGCATCTAAGCCCTCTGCTTCAGCCATAGTGACCACTGTAGGGGCAAGGTTCTTTAGACCATCAGCAGATAGCTCTTGAATCGTCATACGCTTAGAGAAGTCCGCCAAGCCTAAGCTTGAATAAGTACGTGTGTAACCGTAAGTAGGAAGAACGTGGTTAGTACCCGATGCGTAGTCACCTGCTGATTCAGGCGACCAGTCACCTAGGAAAATAGAACCTGCATTGTCTAATAGAGGCAGAAGCTCGCGTGGGTTCTTAGTCTGAACAATTAAGTGCTCAGGACCGTAGTAATTTGAGATTGAAACCGATTGAGTCAGAGACTCAGCAATAATAATCAAACTTGAAGCTAATGCTTGCTCGGCAATGTCCGCACGAGACAGTTCTTTAAGTTGGCGTTGAACCGCATCCGTCACTTGATCCGCAATCACAGGTGAAGGTGTCACAAGTACCACTTGAGAGTCAGGGCCGTGCTCCGCTTGGCTTAGAAGATCTGCAGCAATGAAGTCTGGGTCTGCGGTTTCATCGGCAATCACTAACACTTCTGATGGGCCTGCTGGCATATCAATCGCTGCGCCACGGAAATCATTACTTACCTGACGTTTTGCTTCTGTCACATAGGCGTTGCCCGGGCCAAAGATCTTATCAACTTTAGATACGGTTTCTGTACCGTAAGCCATTGCAGCGACGGCTTGACCACCGCCAACGTTGTACACTTCATCAATACCACACAGTTTTGCTACATAGAGGATTTCGTCAGCAATTGGCGGTGGAGAACAAAGCACCACTTTACGACAGCCTGCAATTTTTGCAGGAACCCCAAGCATCAAAACAGTCGATGGCAATGGCGCACTGCCACCGGGAATGTACAAACCCACTTTTTGAATTGGGCGCGTTACCTGCTCACAAAGTACACCCGGTTGAGTTTCTACTTTGATTGGCTGTGGCTTTTGTGCTTTGTGAAACTTAATGATGTTTTCATACGCTTGCTCTAATGCGCTTTTCATCTTTTCAGAAAGACGCGCTGACGCTTCATCGATTTCTTGAGCGGAAACACGAATGGATTCCGGTTTCACACGGTCAAACTTCTCAGTCAGATCCAATAATGCAGCATCACCTTCTTTGCGAACTTTTGCGATTACTTCAGAAACCGCGGCAGTGATATTCGCACCTTCTGTAATTGCAGGACGTTCTAGGATTGAGTCTTGCTGCGTTTCACTTAGCGATTGCCATACGACTGTTCTCATTGCGATTACTCCATCATTTTTTCAATTGGTAGTACTAGAATTGAGCTCGCACCCAGTTCTTTTAGCTGTTCCATGGTTTCCCAGAACAGGTTTTCAGTACTTACCAAATGAACCGCAACTTTTTGCTTGTCAGCAGACAGAGGTAATACCGTTGGGTCCTCTGCACCAGGAAGCAGTGCTTTGATTTGGTCTAGCTTCTCAGCTGGTGCATGTAGCATGATGTACTTAGACTCTTTCGCTTGCTGTACACCTTGCATACGAGTCAAGAGCTTTTCGATTAGCGCCACTTTGTCTGCGTCAAACTCACCAGTGCGTTGAATCAGTGTCGCTTTTGATTTGAAGATAATTTCAGCTTCTTTAAGACCGTTAGCCTCCAGCGTTGCACCAGTAGAAACCAAGTCAGCGATGGCATCAGCAAGGCCCGCGCGAGGGGCAACTTCTACAGAGCCTGTCAGCATACATGTTGAGAAAGGAACGCCCGCTTCATCCATGTAAGCTTTTAGCAGTTGTGGGTATGTCGTAGCGATACGTTTGCCAGCGAGGTCTTGAGGGCCGTTGTACTCTTCGTCTTTGTCGATTGCGATAGATAAACGGCAGCCACCGAAATCAAGACGACGAAGTTGAACAAATTCATACGGTTCACCCAACGCTTTACGATCTAGACGAACTTCTTCCAGTTCATTTTCACCGATAAAGCCAAGGTCTACTACGCCATCCATAATCAAACCAGGGATGTCGTCATCACGAACCAAAAGCAAATCAATTGGCATGTTCTCTGAGTGAACCACTAGACGCTCACCCATTACGTTGAATTTCACGCCACACTTTTTCAGTAGAGCTTGGCTCTCTTTGCTTAGGCGGCCTTTTTTCTGAATTGCGATTCTTAAGCGTTGTGTTTGCATTACATTATCCCTGTGCAAATTCGGTAATTTGAATATTTTTATAAACCAGTAAAACTAAAAAACCCTCGAGAGATGTTGGTCTCCCGAGGGTTTAAAATCTGTTTCCACTTTGATTTTCACCTCCGGGAGTTTCCTATCTCCCGGGCATGCGTACATCTCCCGAAAGACTAGGCTGGGTGATGATGGTGATGAATGTTCATTGCAAAATTACGCATACTTATTTAAGGCTCGATTGTGTTACTTCGTTAAAGACCACACTAACCAAGGATTAATTTTTTTTCAACAACGAATTTGCACTTTTCCTAATATTTTTATTATCCAATTGATTTTGTTAACTTTAATTTTCATTTCAATCATCAAAAATGCATCACGCAAACTCATTTATGCCATCAATTTGTTATAAAAAAACGGCGTAGTACTAAATCTTCTAAAAACAACCGTTTAAAATCCTTCAAACTCCATTACTGAGACCTTTCTCAATAGTGGCACATGTTGCTCAATTTTGAGACTACGTTCGTTACTAAACTTTGTGTGGGGCATAAAAGAGAAGAAAAATGAAAGTGCAAAAATGCAAAGCTACGTTACACAGACGTTCTTTGGATGCAGATCCATTACTTCCTCTTATTGGTAATAGCACTTGCATCAGTGAACTACGTAACAAACTCAAAAAATACGCGCAATGTGATGCGGAAGTACTCATCCAAGGCGAAACCGGGGTGGGCAAAGGTATGTGTGCTCGAATCATTCACGAACTTTCAAGTAGACATACATACCCATTTGTTGAAGTTAACTGCGGAGCGATTCCAAGCGGACTCATCGCATCAGAGCTCTTCGGTCATGAGAAAGGAGCATTTACGGGTGCGATTTCGGATCGAATTGGCTTCATTCAAAAAGCGAACAAAGGGACACTATTTCTCGATGAAATCGGCGACATGCCACCTGATCTACAAATTCATTTGCTGCATTTTTTGGAGAGTAAGCAAATCCATAAAGTTGGTGCAGACAAAATCATTGATGTGGATTGCCGCGTCATCGCAGCCAGCCATGTAGATTTAAAAAGTGAAGTAATACAAGGAGGATTCCGAGAGGATTTATTTTACCGACTGAACATACTACCACTCACTATCCCCCCACTTCGAAAGCGTGGTGAGGATACGGTCATGTTGTCAGAGCGTTTTTTAGAAGATTTATCCAACGGAAAAGTTCAGAGTATGTCTCCGGAAGTGAAGAAAAAGCTACTGAAACATAAATGGCCCGGCAACGTGAGAGAGCTGCGCAATGTCATTCAAAGAGCGATTGTAATGTGTGAGGATAACACTCTTCACATCGCCGATCTCGGCTTGGACAATAACGAAAGACAGCTCCTTCCTTCTGTCGAACAAATTGACTTAGATTATTTGTTAAAAGCAATCGAAGACAATAAACACAACATGAGTGCGGCTGCGAGGCATTTAGGGATTTCTAGGACCACACTCTACCGCCTAATCAAGAAATATAACCTGCCCATCTAACAAGCCCACATAGCGTTAAATTTCGCTAGAACTGTAACGTAACACTGTGTAACAGGTGAACTGTTAATTATCATAAAGTTAGCTCATCGCGTTAAAAGCTTAAATAAAAGTTCCTTATAATTCATAAAGTTAAAATAGGCACACCATTTGCTTATATTCCTTTGCTTACATTAGTGTGGACTTAATAGGTTATCCCCAAAACGCGATTTGCCCCCCTCACCATAAATCGCGTATAAAAAAGCTCCGCTAGCAATAGCGGAGCTTCCTCTTTTATACGCTTAATAAAGCCAACTACGCGTTCTGACAGGATGCCATTTTAGACTTCGATAGCCACGACAGAATCGCACAAACGATAACGAAAGTGATCGATGCAGCGATGAAAGAGAACGCGATCGATGCAGTCATACCCAGCGTGATAAAGCCAATACATGACACAAACGCCACTGATAATGCATAAGGTAGCTGCGTCGATACGTGATCGATGTGGTTACAGCGTGCACCTGTTGACGACAGAATAGTTGTATCTGAAATTGGTGAACAATGGTCACCAAATACTGCACCAGCTAGAACCGCACTTAGCATTGGTAGCATTAGTGCCACGTCTGTTGCGCCAGCCATGTCACCCGCGATTGGAAGCATGATACCGAACGTACCCCATGACGTACCTGTAGAGAATGCCATTAGGCCAGACAGCAAGAACAGGATAACTGGTAGCCAGTGTGGGTTGATGTTGCCTTGCGCCATTGTAGATAGGTAAGAACCCGTCTTCATGTCACCGATAACTGAACCAATAGTCCAAGCGAAAACAAGGATAAGGATTGCACCAAACATTGACTTAGCACCAATCCAAAGCGTGCGTGCAATCTCAACCATTGGTAAACCTTGCTTAATAACAGTGAACAACGCAACTACTAGACCAAGTAAACTACCGTAGATTAGAGAAGTGCCAACATCAGTGTTTTCAAACGCACCCAACAGCGCAAATTCTTTACCATCTGCTGCTAGCGCTTGACCACCGGTGTAAAGCATAGAAGCAATAGTCGCCACAATAAGCGTTACGATAGGAAGAATTAGGTCAGAAACCTTACCCTTCTCGCTTTCACGAATATCTAGCTCTTCGTTTAGGTCGTGTGCTTCTTGTGAGTCGTTCTCTTTATCTTTATCAAAACCACGGCCTTGAGACGCTGCGATTTCATGTTCACGCATCTTACCGATATCCAGACCAAACCACGCTACTGCAAATACCATTAGTAGAGCAAATACTGCGTAGAAGTTCATAGGAATAAGACGAACGTAAGCACCAAGCGCCGAGTATTCAGTGATGCCGTGTGACACCAAGATACCACCGATGATGGTAATGATGTACGCCCCCCAACTAGAAGCTGGCATGATCACACACATTGGTGCAGCGGTTGAGTCAAGGATGTACGCGAGCTTAGCGCGAGAGACGTAGAAACGGTCAGTCACTGGGCGAGAGATCGCGCCAACGGCAAGACTATTAAAGTAATCGTCGACAAAAATGAATACGCCAAGGAAGGCTGCAAGAAGTTTAGAGCCGCGTTTACTTTTTACTCGTGTTTGCGCCCATTCAGCGAAAGCGCGAGTACCACCAGAAAGTGTTAACAGTGCTGTTGTCATACCTAAAAGGATTAGGAAGCCAACAATGCTCATGTTCCAAGTATTAATACCACCGTCTTCAATAAAGACAGAAGAAACTTGAGAGCTAACATAACCTACCGTGTTACCGATAGACCAATCGTTAAGTAGCACCGCACCCAGTACGATACCAACACCAAGAGAAACTAAAACACGTCGAGTTAGAATCGCCAGCGTCAGTGCGACAATAGGCGGTAATAACGAAACAGGAGAATGTGCAAAATCTATTAAATTCATGATCTTCAAAAACCAAAGTTTGGCTAGAGATCTACTGCAGACAAGTCACGTAGCATACGGTACGAGCTCATGTTGAACTTAGCGACAGGGAAGCGAACACTCCACCCAACCCTACAGTAGCGCTCCATAGTTTAATGTAAATATACTATGGCAGTGTTGTTCCTTTCAGAGACAACCCCAGCAAGTGGCTTCGATAGGCCACCTACTTCGGCAATCCTCGCCTTCCACTATTATTCATTGGCATCACCCCAATAATAGCTACTCTTCGAGACTGCACCTCTACGGCAACAACAAACATTTAACTGTTAATCGTACAAATTAACAACAATTTATCTGCAACATTGCATCAGGTGACAGCCATTGTACTCATGAGGCCTACCAATGCAACACATCAAACTAAATTAAATGAATAAATAATCGAGCTTTTGATTTATAAATGAAATGTGATCCAATCATACATTGTGCAACTGCAATTGCTTCAACCTTGATGTTTATGAAACTTTATTACTACTATTAAATTCGCCATAGTTTTACGTGCAACAATAAATGAAAGAAATATGACGATACGAACATTCGATAGCTCGTCCTTTTCTGTCAGAAAAATGGAAATTTAATTCAAGCGATAAATAAACATGATGGTGATCGAGAAAAAGACAGTATCTATAAAGTAAAAAGTGTTAGAAATGGCTAATTAGATTTCAATTTGATTAATTAATATTGTTGATTACCGAAAAAACTAAAGAAATTTAATCTAAATCATGAATTAGCATTTGCACATATGAGAAAGATAAAGTTAAATATAAGGACTCTATGTTTAAATTCTATTTTCGCATTTAATTTATCGTCTCGATAAGCAATGTCGAACCTTTTAACTTATTAATAGGAATCGTTATGTCAGAGCTGACTAAAACACTTCTAAATATCCGTAGCCTTCGTGCATTTTCTCGTGAGCTGACTCTAGAACAGTTAGAAGAAGCTCTAGATAAACTAACTATCGTTGTTGAAGAGCGTAAAGAAGCAGAAGAAGCAGACCGCGCAGCACAAGCTGAGCAAGAAGCAAAACTAGCTGCTATCGCTGAGCAAATAGCTCAAGACGGTATCGACGTTGAAGCACTAATTAGCGCACTTGCTGGTGAAACAAAAACTAAAGCAAAATCTAAACGCGCTCCTCGCCCTGCTAAATACAAATACACTGACGTTAGCGGCGAAGAAAAAACTTGGACAGGTCAAGGCCGTACACCTTCTGCAATCCAAGAGCAACTTGATGCAGGTAAATCTCTAGACGATTTCCTAATCTAATAAAAGATTTATGAATTTTAAAAAGGTTCCCAATGGGAACCTTTTTATTTATCTATAAATAGATACAAAAATGGCGCATTCGAAATGCGCCATTTTTTCACTTATGTGCTAAGTTGGGTAATTCAACAGAATGAATTAACGTTCCCAGTATGCCTCTTCCAAGCTATCTTCACGCTCAGGAAGACCACGTGAAAGACGTGGAGAATGCTGCACTAACACTTCGTAACTTGCTCGGTTCGCGTATTTACAAACTTGAGAGAATGAAGAATAAGTTAAATACTCATTACTGTGCTTACTTGAGTTAGGCACATTTTCTTTGTGGTATTTATTTGCTGCCATATCGTGAAGAACCGCAGACAATGCCGCATCGCCTGCGCCATTGGTGTTCTTAATTTTTTCAGGGCCACCCATGTATGGAGAGATATGTGAATATACTTTAATTGCATTTTCACATGAGTCTTTCTTAGCAGGACGGCTAAATTCGAAACGGTTAAATTCAGCAATAGAACCAGGAAGCAGTGGCAATGAAGTTTCACGCTTAGCGCTTTCTTCAGTGTAACCCGCCATAAACAGGCCTACAGGACCAGCAGTACAAAGAACCAGATCAGCCCACTCAAGCGTCTTATCTGAAGCAGCTAAAGGATCAGACTCACCCGTTAATGCTTCTGCTTCGTCTTCGTTCATTGCAACAACAGAAACATTATCGCGAATGAATTCTTGCCAGAATGTTGGGTCATCTTGAATAACGAATTTAGTACCTAGCGTTAATACCACTGGTACATCATGCTTTTTCGCGTATTCAATAGCACGCATCGTTGCTTCCGGCATTGGGTCGCCTTCTTTACAACGAACAAGGTATGCAGTAAGAACTAGAGCAGATGCGCTCTTGAAGATCTTCTCAGGGATATTGTCTGGATGAAGTTGGTTCATTTGACCTTCGCTGATTGCGAAAGTACGTTCACCATCTTCGGTAATAAGAGCAAAACAACGACCGATTGCACCATCAACACCTTGTAGGTAGTTCAGGTCCATACGGCTAGATGTGTTACATAGGTAGCGGTAACCGTAGCTGCCGATTTTGATATCTTGGCTCATTACGCCCAGAAGTGTTGAGCGGTCATCTGCCAACACTGAGTAGTTGTGCAGCGTGTTACCAATTGTGCCACCAGCATACTCATTGGTAATTAAGCATTCTTCTTTTAGCTGTTGGTATAGCGCTTCTGCAGTTGCGTCATCAATTACCAACGAGTGTCCTTTACTCAAACCGTACTTTTCAATCACATCCGTTGTCACTTTCGCTTCAATATCAACCAGCGTTTGATCAATGCCGATGATGTGTGTGCGCGTCATCTTTTTGCTTTCTTGTGCTTGGCTCACCAATGGGTCACGAGCATGAACAGGAAAATAGTGCTTGGATTTGCGTTGTCCAGGAAATTTCATATTGTTAGTCAGAGTAAGGGATGAAAAGGAGAACGGATTCTATACCGCCGTTATTAAAGCAGCAATAAAGGCAATTATAGCAAACGTTTGCAGTCTGCTTTTTTCTTTCAATCGGCCTATTCGCCTTCCATGAAACCCAAATCTGGTAATTGATCAAGGTGCTCACTGTAGCGTTTAAGGTTGAATTCACCTTCGTTTTTCATCACGTCGAAAATCTCAATCGACATTGCACATGCCATCATCGCAACCGCATCTTCACGCGGTGTACCTGTCATCATTAAACGCATCAGGGTTTCTTTTACTTTGAGCGGATTGCCATCTTCTAGCTGATTTTCAACAATTTCAATCAACTCACTTTCTTGCATAAATTGGTTTTCTTCAGTCATTTACTTTTTCCTCTTGGATTTTTGCCAACTATGCCATATATAACCCTTCTATACTTATCGAATTTAACCCTCACCTTCGCATTTGGATAAATTTAAGCCAAAATCGAAGTGTGATTTCGATCTCGGATCTGTCACCGGTCAGTGGATTCTGGTAGAATCTACGTCCCGTTAATTTTAGTGGTGTTTAGTAATGTCTGATAACAGCCAAAAGAAAGTCATCGTCGGCATGTCCGGCGGCGTTGATTCATCTGTTTCTGCGTATCTTCTCAAGCAACAAGGCTATCAAGTAGAAGGCCTGTTCATGAAGAACTGGGAAGAAGATGACAACGAAGAATATTGTACAGCAGCAGAAGATCTTGCTGATGCTCAGGCAGTATGTGACAAGCTAGGCATTCACCTACACACCATCAACTTTGCTGCTGAGTACTGGGATAATGTATTTGAGTACTTCCTTGCTGAATACAAAGCAGGCCGTACACCAAACCCAGACATTCTTTGTAACAAAGAAATCAAGTTCAAAGCATTCCTAGAATTCGCTGATGAAGTACTTGATGCTGACTACATTGCAATGGGTCACTACGTGCGTCGCTCTTTCCCAGAAGACGCTTTACCTGGTGAAGAACAGGAAAAACCACAAATGTTACGTGGTCTAGATGGCAACAAAGACCAGAGCTACTTCCTATACACATTAAGCCACGAGCAAATCGCACGTAGCCTATTCCCTGTTGGTGATCTAGAGAAGCCAGAAGTACGCCGCATTGCGGAAGAGCAAGATCTAATCACAGCGAAGAAGAAAGACTCTACGGGTATTTGTTTCATCGGTGAACGCAAGTTTACAGAATTCCTAGGTCGCTACCTTCCAGCTCAACCAGGCAACATCGAAACGCCTGAAGGCGAAGTGATTGGTCAACATCAAGGCCTGATGTACCACACACTTGGTCAGCGTAAAGGTCTGCACATCGGTGGCCGTAAAGGCGGCGGTGGTAACGAAGACCCATGGTTCGTTGGTGAGAAAGACCTAGAACGTAACGTTTTGATTGCCGTTCAAGGTAAAGACCATCCAATGTTGAAATCAGAAGGTCTACTTGCGTCACAACTTCACTGGGTAGATCGTGAGCCAATTCGCGATGTTATGAAGTGCACAGTGAAAACTCGTTACCGTCAGGAAGATATTCCTTGTACAATCATCCCTATCGATGATGAAAACATTAAAGTGATCTTTGACGAGCCACAAATTGCTGTAACTCCAGGTCAATCAGCTGTGTTCTACAAAGATGACGTGTGCCTAGGTGGCGGCATCATCGAGCAACGCATTAAATATTCTCAAGCTTAGGAGTCGTTACGTGGCGAATACACTTTATGACCGTACTATCGCTTTTGCAGGTATCTGCCAAGCTGTTGCCTTAGTTCAACAGGTAGCGAGAAACGGACATTGTGATCAAGATGCCTTTGAAACGTCAATTAACGCCATTTTGAATACTAGCCCAGCGAACACCATTGGTGTTTTCGGCCGCGAAGCCGACCTTAAGCTGGGTCTTGAATGCTTGGTGAAAGGGATTGATAGCACCCCATCGGGAAGTGAAGTCACTCGCTACATCATCAGCCTAATGGCATTAGAGCGCAAGCTATCGGGTCGTAACGATGCAATGTCACAACTTGGTGATCGCATCCAAATGGCTCAGCGTCAAACGGAACATTTTGAATTGCTAGATGATCAAATGATCAGCAACCTAGCAAGCATTTACTTGGATGTAGTCAGCCCTATTGGTCCTCGTATTCAAGTAACTGGTACTCCATCGGTACTGCAACAAACCTCTAACCAGCACAAAGTTCGTGCTCTGTTGTTATCGGGTATTCGTAGTGCAGTACTTTGGCGTCAAGTTGGCGGTAAACGTCGCCACCTAATCTTCGGACGCAAAAAGATGGTAGAGCAAGCGCAAATCCTTCTTGCTCGAATGTAATAAGGTATCTAGTAAGCAGCTCGCGTTTATCGCGAGCTCATTTTTTTAGACCAAAACAAATCTCGCGCAAACGTTTGCGCAATATTCGTGACAATTGCCACAGTTATTGGTATAAAGCTCACGAAATTTAGAAACCCAATTCAGGAGAACATCATGGAACTGTCAGCATTGACTGCTGTTTCACCAGTAGACGGCCGTTACGGAAGCAAGACAATTGCGTTACGCGAAATTTTCAGTGAATACGGTCTACTAAAGTACCGTACTATCGTTGAAATCCGCTGGCTACAAAAGCTTGCTGCTACTGCTGAAATTGCAGAAGTGCCAGCGTTTAGCGCAGAAGCAAACCAATTCCTAGACGACCTTGCTGCAAACTTCTCTGAAGAAGATGCACGCCGAATCAAAGAGATCGAGCGTACAACTAACCACGACGTTAAAGCGGTTGAGTACTTCCTAAAAGAGAAAGTAGCAGACGTTCCTGAACTGCACGCAGTAAACGAGTTCTTCCACTTCGCATGTACTTCTGAAGACATCAACAACACATCACACGCTCTAATGCTTAAAGAAGCGCGTGAGAACGTGATTCTTCCAGAAATCCGTAACCTAATCGACGCTATCAAAGCGCTAGCAGTGGAATACCGCGACATTCCTCTTCTATCTCGTACACACGGTCAGCCTGCTTCTCCATCTACTATGGGTAAAGAAATGGCAAACGTGGCGTACCGTATGGAGCGTCAATTCAAGCAAATCGAAAACGTTGAGATCCTAGCGAAAATCAACGGTGCAGTAGGTAACTACAACGCACATCTTTCTGCTTACCCAGAGCTAGATTGGCACAAATTCTCTGAAGAGTTCATCACTGAGTCTCTAGGCGTAACTTGGAACCCTTACACAACTCAAATCGAACCGCACGATTACATCGCTGAGCTGTTCGACGCTATCGCTCGTTTCAACACTATCCTGATTGACTTCGACCGTGACGTTTGGGGTTACATTGCACTAGGTCACTTCAAGCAAAAAACGATTGCCGGTGAGATTGGCTCTTCAACAATGCCTCACAAAGTTAACCCAATCGACTTTGAAAACTCAGAAGGTAACCTAGGTCTTGCGAACGCTGTATTCGGCCACCTAGCACAGAAACTGCCTATCTCTCGTTGGCAGCGTGACCTAACTGACTCAACCGTTCTACGTAACCTTGGTGTTGGTGTTGGCTACGCAATCATCGCTTACACTTCTACCCTTAAGGGCATCAGCAAGCTAGAAGTAAACCGTGAAGCGCTTCTTGCTGAACTAGATAAGAACTGGGAAGTACTAGCAGAGCCAGTACAAACAGTAATGCGTCGTTACGGCATCGAGAAGCCATACGAGAAGCTAAAAGAGCTAACTCGTGGTAAGCGTGTAGACGGCGAAGCAATGCGTAACTTCATCGACGGTCTTGAGCTTCCTGAGCACGAGAAAGCACGTCTGAAAGAGATGACGCCAGCGAACTACATCGGTCAAGCAATCGAGCTGACAGATAAGCTGTAAGAGAATCGAGAATCGAGAATCGAGAATCGAGAATCGAGAATCGAGAATGGAATGACCCCTTAAAAGTAGACACAGGGGGTTAATTCATTAGCTCAAAGTCTATGGGGCTCACTCCACCTAGAGTCCCATGTCTTCTTACCGGATTGTAATATGT